>NZ_JBVJWO010000013.1:103165-154699 GCF_055602345.1 Streptomyces sp. NPDC037401 | reverse complement strand
CCCTCTCCAAGAACCAACCGGACGACCGATCCGCTCGTGGCGACGCCCACATGGTAGCTGGGGATCATTGGGACCCCCCCCCCCCCCCCCTGCGGCCCCCCCCCCCCCCCCCCCCCCCCGGTCCGCTGCTCCGGCGCCGCTCCCGCGGGCGTGCCCGCCAGCAGCGTTCCGGCCACGGCGGCGGCCACGACGGCCGCCCCCGCTCTCGATATGGGTCCCACCCGTGTACTCCCCCGTACCTGTCCTGCACGTGGCATGCGTGCATGGCGATGTGTGCTGACGCATTGTCACGCATCGCTTCAGGAAGGGAGATGGGGGGTGTCGATCAAGCCGGTCGGCCGGATCCTGCCGCGACCGCCCGGACCCGCCGGCCCGGTCAGGCCTGGATGCGGCCGCTCAGCCACACCAGCATCGGCGGGATCTCACGGCGCCAGGTGTTGAAGTTGTGGCCGCCGCTGTCGAGGACGATCGAGGAGACGCGGTCGGGGGACTTCACGTCCGCGATGAACCGCTTCGTCGGGCGCAGGTTGTCCTCGCCCTTCTTGCTCGTCGTCACCAGGAACGACGTCTTCGACGGCGTCTTCTCCTTGAGGCTGCGCAGCAGGTCGGCCCGCGCCTTCAGGGCCTTGTCGCCGTGGAAGAGGTCACCGGTGGTCGGGTCGTCCGCCGCCATGTAGTACGCCGACAGGCCCACGGCCGCACCGAAGGTCCCGGGGTGGTGGATGCCCATCTTCAGCGCGCAGTAGCCGCCGGTGGAGTTGCCGACGAAGGCCAGGTTCTGCGGCTTGTCGCCGACCCGGTAGGTCTCGCGGACCGCCTGCGGGACGTCCTTGGCGAAGAACGTCTCGGTCTGCGGGCCGTCGGGGATGTCCACGCACTCGGTGTCACGGCCGCCCGCGACGGTGGGCCGCATCATCACGAGGATCATCGGCTGCATCTTTCCCGCCTTGACCTGCTTGTAGGCCGTGATCGGGTAGTTCAGCCCTTTGATCAGGTTCTCCGCCATGCCGGGAAATCCCGTCAGGACGACTGCCGCGGGGAAGTTCCGCTTCGCGTACTGCGGCTGGAAGTACTCCGGCGGCAGGTACACGTAAGCGGGGCTGGTTATCTTCGACTGCTGGCCGGCCAGCACCACCTTCTGGATCTCACCGCCGACCGCGGGCTTCGCACCGCCCGGCACGTCCAGCTTCTGGGTGCCGACGACCTTGATGTCCTTGCTGCCGGCCGAATGGTCGACCACGACGCCCATCTCGGTCTCCTGGCCGAAGAGGTCGGCCCACGAACCGTAGAAGAGGAAGGATTTGTTCGCCCCGAGGCCCACGGCGGAGAACAGGGCCAGCTGGGTCGCGAGCAGGAGACCGACCCTTCCGAGCACGGCACGCCAGGACCGGCCCGCCAGCCGGGGCCAGAACCAGACCGTGGCTGCGAAGAGCAGCACACCGGCGACGATGGCCAGCGCCAGGACCGTATTGCTGGTGAGACCCATGAGCAGTCAGTGACTTTCTTGGTGGCGGGACGAGGCAGGATGAGTTTTTTCTTCGAAAACAGTGAACCCGCTTCCCTTCCGCGCCGTCCTAGTGGTCGCACATGTCCGGATGCCGCTGTGGCACCTCGGCCACAGGATCACTCACGGAGCACGGGAAGCGATGTCTAGCAGGATAGATGGCGATAAGTCGGGACAGGTTCCGAACAAGGCCCGCCGCATCCTCCGCGGGCCACGACCCGAGTCGGTGCCCCGGCTCGTCGGTACGGCGGTGGCCGTCGTCGGGCTGCTGGACATCGCGGCGGGTGTCTTCCCCCGTTTCCGTCACAGCCGCATCCACGCCGTCACCGAAGTGCTGCCCGGCTCGGTGGGCCCCTTCGCCGCGGCCCTCGCGCTGAGCGCCGGCGTCCTACTGCTGCTGCTCGCCCACGGGCTCAAGCGCCGCAAGCGCCGTGCCTGGCGGGCCGCGGTCATCCTGCTGCCCGCCGGCGCCGTGGCGCAGTTCACGTACCGGCACTCGATCCTGGGCATGGTCATCGCGGCCGCGCTGCTCGCACTGCTCCTTCGCCACCAGAAGGAATTCGACGCGCTGCCCGACCCGCGCAGCCGCTGGAAGGCCCTCGCCAACTTCGTCCTGATGAGCGCCGGCTCCATCGGCCTCGGCCTGGTCATCGTCAACAGCCACCCGCGGCGCGTGCTCGGCGACCCCGGCATCGCGGAGCAGATCACGCACGTCGTGTACGGGCTCTTCGGCTTCGAGGGCCCCGTCGACTACGCCGGCCGGGTGTCCTGGACCGTCGGCTACTCCCTCGGCGCCCTCGGCATGCTGACCGCGCTCACCACCATCTACCTGGCCTTCCGTCCCGAGCACCCGGCCGCCCGGCTCACCGCCGAGGACGAGGTGCGGCTGCGCGAGCTGCTCGCCCGGCACGGCGGCCGCGACTCCCTGGGCCACTTCGCCCTGCGCCACGACAAGGCCGTCGTCTTCTCCCCCAGCGGCAAGGCGGCCGTCACCTACCGCGTCGTCTCCGGCGTCATGCTCGCCTCCGGCGACCCCATCGGCGACGTCGAGGCCTGGCCGGGCGCCATCGAACGGTTCATGGACGAGGCCAGGGCCCACTCCTGGACGCCCGCCGTCATGGGCTGCAGCGAGACCGGCGGCGAGGTCTGGACCCGCGAGACCGGGCTCGACGCCCTGGAGCTGGGCGACGAGGCGATCGTCGACGTCGCGGACTTCTCCCTCAGCGGCCGCGCCATGCGCAACGTCCGCCAGATGGTCAAGCGCATCGAGCGCAACGGCTACACCACCAAGGTCCGCCGGGTCAGCGAGCTCGACGCGACCGAGCTGGAGCACGTACGGGCCGCCGCGGCCGCCTGGCGCGGCACCGACACCGAGCGCGGGTTCTCCATGGCCCTCGGCCGGGTCGGCGAGGCCGGCGACGGGGACTGCATCATCGCCACCGCGCACCGCACCGACGAAGAGGGAGCGCCCGCCTCCCCGTACGGCGACCTCAAGGCCGTCCTCCACTTCGTCCCGTGGGGCCCGGACGGCATGTCCCTGGACCTGATGCGCCGCGACCGCGCCGCGGACCCGGGCATGAACGAGCTCCTGATCGTCGCCGCCCTCCAGGCCGCCCCGCAGCTCGAGATCGAGAAGGTCTCCCTGAACTTCGCGATGTTCCGCTCGGCCCTGGCCCGCGGCGAGAAGATCGGCGCCGGCCCCGTCCTGCGCATGTGGCGCGGGCTGCTCGTCTTCCTGTCCCGCTGGTTCCAGATCGAGTCGCTGTACAAGTTCAACGCGAAGTTCCGCCCCCGCTGGGAGCCCCGCTTCGTCGTCTTCCGGACCACGGGCGACCTGCCCCGCATCGGCTTCGCCGCCATGCAGGCCGAGGGCTTCGTCACGCTGGCCCTGCCGCGGCTGTTCAACAGCCGCCCGGCCAAGAAGGAACGACCCTGCGCCCACGCCACCCTCACGGCCGCCGTACCGGCCCCCGCGGTCGAACGCGAGGTCCAGGCGGCGTAGCCCGAAGGCCCCGGCCCTACCCTTGAAGCCATGAACACATTCCGCGGTGCAGACGGCTCCAGGGGCCGGGTCGAGGGACTGCCGGACTGGGACCGCTGTGCGGTGATGGGCGTGGTCAACGTCACCCCGGACTCCTTCTCCGACGGCGGCCGCTTCTTCGACACCACCGCGGCCGTCAAGCGGGGCCTCGATCTGGTCGCCCAGGGCGCGGACCTGGTCGACGTCGGCGGCGAGTCCACCCGCCCCGGTGCCAGCCGCGTCGACGCCGACGAGGAGCTGCGCCGGGTCGTCCCCGTGGTCCGCGGCCTGGCCTCCGAGGGCGTCACCGTGTCCGTGGACACCATGCGGGCCGCCGTCGCCGAGCAGGCGGTGGCCGCCGGGGCCGTCCTCGTCAACGACGTCAGCGGCGGCCTCGCGGACCCCGCGATGATCCCGGCCGTCGCCGCCGCACAGGTCCCCTTCGTGGTCATGCACTGGCGCGGCTTCAGCGCCGACATGAACAGCCGGGCGGTCTACGACGACGTGGTCGCCGAGGTCACCGCCGAGCTCCGGGCCCGGATGGAGGCCGTCATCGAGGGCGGCATCGCCCCCGAGCGCCTGGTCCTGGACCCGGGCCTGGGCTTCGCCAAGCAGGCCGAGCACGACCTCGCCCTCGTGGCCCACCTGCGCGAGCTGCGGGCGCTGGGCCGCCCGCTGCTGGTCGCCGCCTCCCGCAAGCGCTTCCTGGGCCGGGTCCTCGCCGGCGCCGCGGACGGCACCCCGCCGCCGGCCCGCGAGCGCGACGCCGCGACCGCCGCGGTCTCCGCGATCGCCGCCCACGAAGGCGCCTGGGCCGTCCGGGTGCACGAGGTACGGGCCACCGCCGACGCCGTCCGGGTGGCGCGGGCCGTCGAGGGCGCCGCCCCGTGACCCGTAGGCAGACCGACGCCGAGACCGTCGAACAGACCAACACGGCCTTCTACGAAGCCATGGAGCGCGGTGATTTCGACGAGCTGTCCGCCCTCTGGCTGGACGACGAGATCTCCTGCGTCCACCCGGGCTGGCCGGTGCTCTCCGGCCGCGGCGAGGTGCTGCGCTCGTACGCGCTGATCATGGCGAACACCGAGTACATCCAGTTCTTCCTGACCGACACGAAGGTCACCGTGATCGGGGACGCCGCGGTCGTCACCTGCACCGAGAACATCCTCAGCGGCGGCCCCGCCGAGGACGGCGGGGAACTCGGCCCGCTCGTCGGCCAGCTGGTCGTCGCCACCAATGTGTTCCGCCGCACACCCGGGGGATGGCGCATCTGGTCGCACCACGGGTCCCCCGTCCTCACGGAATCCGACGACGCCGAAGACGCGCCGGACTCGCCGGACGCCTGAAAAAACCCGGGGAGAACGGGGCACGGCAACGGCCGCGGCAGGATCGGCGCTCCGGCCGGAGACCTGCCGGAGGAGCACCTGAGGCTCGCCGGAGGATTGCGCTCCGCTGTGGCCGGGAACACGCGATCCCGAGGCGCCGACCGCCCCGCGGCCACCCCTTGGGCGTCCGCCGCCGCAACTCGCAGGTAAATTCGAAGGAGGACGACGCCGACCGCACTCGGCGTAGGCCCATGGGACCGGGGAGCCCCGGAACCGGAAGTACCTACGAAAGCAGGAGTGATTCGCGTGGATCGTGTCGCGCTGCGCGGCCTCAAGGCCCGCGGGCACCATGGCGTCTTCCCCCGGGAGCGCGAGGAAGGCCAGACCTTCATCGTCGACCTGGTGCTGCACATCGACTCCCGCCCCGCGGCAGCCGACGACGACCTGGCGAAGACGGTGCACTACGGCGTGGTGGCCGAGGAAGTCGTGGACGTGGTCCAGGGCGAGCCCGTGGACCTGATCGAGACCCTCGCCGAACGGATCGCCCAGCAGTGCCTCAAGCACGAGGCGGTCGCCGAGGTCGAGGTGGTCGTCCACAAGCCGGACGCACCCATCACGGTGCCCTTCGACGATGTGACCATCACGATCACCCGGAGCCGCGCATGAACAACGGACTGAACGCACAGAGCGACCCCACCGTCCAGCCGGTACCGGCATCCGTCGTCGAGCAGGTGGACGCGGCGGACGTGACCCTGTCCAACCCCCGGCGTGCGGTGATCGCCCTCGGCGCGAACCTCGGCAACCGCCTGGAGACCCTCCAGGGCGCCATCGACGCCCTCGGGGACACCCCCGGCCTGCGGGTCAAGGCCGTCTCCCCCGTGTACGAGACCGAGCCGTGGGGCGTCGACCCCGGCTCCCAGCCCTCGTACTTCAACGCCGTGGTGGTCGTGAAGACCACCCTGCCCCCGAGCTCGCTCCTGGAGCGCGGCCACGCCATCGAAGAGGCCTTCGACCGGGTCCGCGAGGAGCGCTGGGGACCGCGCACGATCGACGTGGACATCGTGGCGTACGCCGACGTGGTCTCCGACGACCCCGTGCTGACCCTCCCGCACCCGCGGGCCCACCAGCGCGCCTTCGTGCTGGCCCCCTGGCACGACGTCGACCCGGAGGCCCAGCTCCCCGGCCACGGCGCCGTCTCCGGCCTGCTCGCCGCCCTCGGCGCTGCCGGAGTCACGCCGCGCCCCGACCTGGAACTCCGCCTCCCCGAGTAGTCGTTAACCTGTGAGCCGCCAGTGGCGCAGAAAGCGGGGATCGGGTACGTGAAGCAACTGAGGCTGGGCGTCCTCACGGGCATCTTCGTGATCGCCGGGGTGCTGTCCTGGGCGGGCGCCAGACTGTGGAACGCCTACGGCACCCTGCCCGGGGTGCCGCTGGCCGCTCCGATCGTGCTCGCGGTGATCGCCGTGGTCCTGCTGGCCACGGCCCTGTCCCTGCGCGCCCGCCTCAAGGCCCAGCGCGAGCGCCGGCCCGGCGCCAAGGGCGTCGAGCCGCTGATGGCGGCCCGTTCGGTGGTCTTCGGCCAGGCGAGCGCGCTGGTCGCGGCCCTGGTGTCGGGCATGTACGGCGGTACGGGCCTGTTCCTGCTGCTGGACGGCCTGGACGTACCGGCCCGCCGCGACCAGGCCATCTACGCCGGCTTCGCGGTCCTCGCCGGGGCCGCCGTGATCGCGGCCGCCCTGTTCCTGGAGCGCGTCTGCAAGCTCCCGGAGGACCCGGACGAGGACGGCACCGGCAAGGCCCGCGCCCGGGCCTGACACGCCCGTCCAGGTCCCGGGCGGGGTCCCCGGCGGGAACGTGGGCCCGTGCCGCCCTGCCGGTGTACCGCCGTCAGCGCGCCATGATCAGGCTCATGGCCTCGTTGCGGGTCGCGACGTCGCGGAGCTGGCCGCGGACGGCCGAGGTGATCGTCTTGGCGCCGGGCTTGCGGACACCGCGCATGGTCATGCACATGTGCTCGCACTCGATGACCACGATGACGCCGCGCGGCTCCAGGATCTCCATCAGGGAGTCCGCGATCTGGGTCGTCAGGCGCTCCTGGACCTGCGGCCGGCGGGCGTAGACGTCCACGAGGCGGGCCAGCTTCGACAGTCCGGTGATCTTGCCGTCGTTGGACGGGATGTACCCGACGTGGGCCACGCCGTGGAAGGCCACGAGGTGGTGCTCACAGGTGCTCTGGACCTCGATGTCCTTGACCAGGACCATCTCGTCGTGGCCGAGGTCGAACGTGGTCGTCAGCACCTCCTCCGGGCGCTGGCGCAGGCCTGCGAATATCTCCTTGTACGCCCGTGCCACGCGGGCCGGGGTCTCCAGGAGGCCCTCGCGGTCCGGGTCCTCGCCGACCGCGATGAGGAGCTCACGCACGGCGGCCTCGGCTCGCTTCTCGTCGAACTCGCCGATCGTGCCCTCGCCGTCCAGAGTCACTGGGTCGGTCATGTGTGCCTCGTTCCTGTCTTTGCTCACGCCGACACGTGAAAGTGCCGCGCCCCCCAGGCTAGAACCTGGGGGGCGCGGCATCCATTCCGGGCCGGTGAGGGCCGGTATCAGTCCTCGGGGCGGTCCTCCGGGGCCACCTCGAGACCCTTTTCCGTGGTCACCGGAGCCGGGCTGCCGTTGGCGGCGTTCGTCAGTGACAGCTCCTTGGGGGAGAGCACCGGCGGACGGGTCGACGGGGTGCGGCGGGAGGAGCCGGTCCACGCGGGGCGGGCCGGGCGCTTGACGATGGTCGAGAAGACCTCGGCGATCTCCTCCTTGCCCAGCGTCTCCTTCTCCAGCAGCGCGAGGACGAGGTTGTCGAGGACGTCGCGGTTCTCGACCAGGATCTCCCAGGCCTCGTTGTGCGCCGTCTCGATGAGCTTCTTGACCTCTTCGTCGACCAGCGCGGCGACCTCTTCCGAGTAGTCCCGCGGGTGCGACATCTCGCGCCCGAGGAACGGCTCGGTGTTGTCCCCGCCGAACTTGATCGCGCCGAGGCGCTCGGTCATGCCGTACTGCGTGACCATCGCGCGGGCCGTTGCCGTGGCCTTCTCGATGTCGTTCGCAGCGCCGGTGGTCGGGTCGTGGAAGACCAGCTCCTCGGCCGCGCGCCCGCCCAGCATGTACGCCAGCTGGTCGAGCATTTCGTTGCGCGTGGTCGAGTACTTGTCCTCGTCGGGCAGGACCATGGTGTAACCCAGGGCCCGGCCACGGGACAGGATCGTGATCTTGTGGACCGGGTCGGAGTTCGGGGAGGCCGCCGCGACCAGGGCGTGTCCGCCCTCGTGGTACGCGGTGATCTTCTTTTCCCGGTCCGACATGATCCGGGTCCGCTTCTGCGGGCCCGCCACGACACGGTCGATCGCCTCGTCCAGCATGTGGTTGTCGATCAGCTTCTTGTCCGAGCGGGCGGTCAGCAGGGCCGCCTCGTTCAGCACGTTGGAGAGATCGGCACCCGTGAAGCCGGGGGTGCGGCGGGCGACGGCCGAGAGGTCGACGTCCGGAGCGACCGGCTTGCCCTTCTGGTGGACCTTGAGGATCTCCAGACGGCCCTGCATGTCCGGGCGGTCGACGGCGATCTGCCGGTCGAAGCGGCCGGGGCGCAGGAGCGCCGGGTCGAGGATGTCCGGGCGGTTCGTGGCGGCGATCAGGATGACGCCGCCCTTCACGTCGAAGCCGTCCATCTCGACGAGCAGCTGGTTGAGGGTCTGCTCGCGCTCGTCGTGGCCACCGCCGAGACCCGCACCGCGGTGCCGGCCGACGGCGTCGATCTCGTCGACGAAGACGATCGCCGGGGCGTTGGCCTTGGCCTGCTCGAACAGGTCGCGGACACGCGAGGCACCGACACCGACGAACATCTCGACGAAGTCGGAACCGGAGATCGAGTAGAAGGGGACGCCCGCCTCGCCCGCGACGGCACGCGCGAGCAGCGTCTTGCCCGTACCGGGCGGGCCGTACAGCAGCACGCCCTTCGGGATCTTGGCGCCGACGGCCTGGAACTTGGCCGGCTCCTGGAGGAACTCCTTGATCTCGTGGAGCTCCTCGACGGCCTCGTCGGACCCCGCCACGTCGGCGAAGGTCGTCTTCGGGGTGTCCTTGGTGATGAGCTTGGCCTTGGACTTCCCGAAGTTCATGACCCGGGAGCCGCCGCCCTGCATCTGGTTCATCAGGAACAGGAAGACGACGACGATGAGCACGAACGGCAGCAGCGAGAGCAGCACGCCGAGGAACGGGTTCGTCTTGTCCGGAGAGACGGAGTAGCCGTCCGGGATCTGGCCGCTGTCGGAGGCGGCCTGGAGCTGCTTGGCGATGTCGACGCCCTGGTCGCCGATGTAGTTCGCCTGGAACTTGCTGCCGCTGTCCTTGTCGTCGAGCTTCTGGCCTTCCTTCAGCTCGATCTTGATCATCTGGGAGTCACCGGTGGTCAGCTTCGCCGACTCGACCTGGTTCTGGCTGATCGCGTGCAGAACCTTGCTGGTGTCCACCGACTTGTAGCCGCCGGACGAACCAACGACATTCATCAACACGACCACGGCGAGGACGGCCAGCACGATCCACATGACCGGCCCACGGAAGTATCGCTTCACGTCCATCCATACGGGGCGGCTAGCACCCCGTCCCTCCTGCCCGTAGGTAAATGCTGCTCTGAGTGAGACTGTGAGTAAGAACTGTTCTTCGGTTCTACGGAATGTACCCCTGCATTGTCACCCGTGGCCTCGTGGGACGGCTGACAAACCCGCCTTCCCCTGCTCCAACGGCGGGAATTCCCGAAGGGTTCCCCGGCGGCCGGGGCCGCCGGGGCGTCGCAGCCGGAGGTTCAGCCGCCGTAGACGTGCGGGGCGAGCGTTCCGACGAACGGGAGGTTGCGGTACTTCTCGGCGTAGTCGAGGCCGTAGCCGACGACGAACTCGTTCGGGATGTCGAAGCCGACCCACTTCACGTCGATGGCGACCTTGGCGGCGTCGGGCTTGCGCAGCAGCGTGACGACCTCGAGGGAGGCCGGCTCGCGGGAGCCCAGGTTCGACAGCAGCCAGGACAGCGTGAGGCCGGAGTCGATGATGTCCTCGACGATCAGGACGTGCTTGCCCTTGATGTCGGTGTCCAGGTCCTTGAGGATCCGGACCACGCCCGAGGACTGGGTGCCCGCACCGTAGGAGGACACCGCCATCCAGTCCATGGTGAGCGGGGTGGACAAGGCGCGTGCCAGGTCCGCCATCACCATCACGGCGCCCTTGAGGACACCGACGATGAGCAGGTCCTTGCCCGCGTACTCCGTGTCGATCTTCGCAGCCAGCTCGGCGAGCTTCGCGTCGATCTCTTCCTTGGTGATGAGCACCGACTGGAGGTCGCTGCCCATGTCCTTCTCGTCCACCCGCATCACTTTCGTTGTCGGCCGGGGCTCCGGGGGTGCCCCGGAGGACTCAGCCGTGTTTCAGCACCATCAGCCCTGCCGGATGACAAGTCTGCCACCCTGCCGCCGGGCCTCGACGCGGCCGGGCAGGTTGATCGCTCCCTGGCCGCGCCAGCCGGTGATGAGCCGGTCCACTTCCTCGATGTGCCGGGCGAACAGCGAGCCGGCCGGGGAGCCGGCCGCGACGGCCGCCTTGCGCAGCACCCGGCGGCGGACGGCCGGGGGCAGGGCGTAGAGCTTGGCGCACTCCAGCTGGCCGGAGTCGTCGCGTACGGACGCGTCGGCCTGGGCGGCCCAGGCGTCGAGCGCGTCGGCGTCGTCCCGGGAGAGCTGGGCGGTACGGGCGAGCGCCTCGACGACTCCCTTGCCCAGGGCCTTCTCGAGGGCGGGCAGTCCCTCGTGGCGCAGCCGGGAGCGGGTGTAGGCGGGGTCGGTGTTGTGCGGGTCGTCCCAGACGGGCAGGGACTGGACCATGCAGGCCTTGCGGGCGGTCTGGCGGTCGATGTTCAGGAACGGCCTCAGGTAGCGGCCGGTGCCCCCGCTGCCGCCGGACTTCTCGGCCATGCCGGAGAGCGAGCGGATGCCGGAGCCGCGGGCGAGCCCGAGCAGGACGGTCTCGGCCTGGTCGTCGCGGGTGTGGCCGAGCAGGACGGCGGCGGCGCCGAGCCGCTCGGCCGCCTCGTCCAGGGCGGCGTAGCGGGCGTCGCGGGCGGCGGCCTCGGGTCCGCCGTCGCGGCCGACGCGTACGGCGACGGACTCCACCGGTTCCAGGCGCAGCGCGGTCATGCGGGTGACGACCTCGGCGGCGCGCAGGTCCGAGCCGGGCTGGAGGCCGTGGTCGACGGTGACGCCGCCGGCGCGGACGTTCAGTTTGGGGGCTTCGAAGGCGAGCGCGGAGGCGAGGGCCATCGAGTCGGCGCCGCCGGAGCAGGCGACGAGTACGAGGGGGCGCGTGTCGGTGGTGCCGTTCGCGCCCGGGGTACCGGCGGGGTGGCCGGGTTCGGTGAGCTCGGTGAGGACGTCGTGGAGTACGCGGCGGACCGCCAGGCGTATCGCTGCGACCGCAGGATGGGGACCCATGTCCGGTGCCCTTCGGTGGAGTTGGGATGCCTCGGGGGTATGGCTTCGGGGTGTGGCTCGGGGGTGCGCTCGGGGTGCTGCCGCTCGGTTCCGCCCCGGGGGGCCGGGACCGGCGAGACGTCACTCAGAGTGCGTCGATGGTGACAGAGCCGAGCCGTTCCCTGAGCATCGCACGCCTATCCACGGCTCACGGTCCCTCGGATGGGTGATGCTGGGGCCTTCACAGAGACACCAATCAGCCCCATGCGTCACTCACGCCGCATCATTCCTCGCCCTCACCTTCCTCGGGGCGGGTCGGCTCCCCGGAATCCCCGGGGGCGGCGGCCTTGCGGTGCACGCGGGCGATCCAGTCGGCGGGGCGGGCGATCTCGGCCTTCGTCGGCAGGGTGTTGGGCGAGGTCCAGACGCGGTTGAACCCGTCCATGCCGACCTGGTCGACGACCGCGCTCACGAAGCGCTCGCCGTCCCGGTACTGGCGCAGCTTGGCGTCGAGGCCGAGCAGCTTGCGCAGGGCGGCGTCGAGCCGGCCCGCGCCGCTGGCCCGGCGCTTCTGGAACTTCTCGCGGATGTCGGCGACGGAGGGCACCACCTCGGGGCCGACGCCGTCCATCACGAAGTCCGCGTGGCCCTCCAGGAGGGACATCACGGCGGTCAGGCGGCCGAGCACCTCGCGTTGCTCGGGGGTCTGCACGAGCTCGACCAGGGACCGGCCCTCGCCGTCCTCGCCCTCGGGGCGGGCGCCGACGAGGGACTGGGCGGCCTCGCGCAGGCGCTCCAGCACGGTCGCCGGGTCCATTTCGGTGGCGCCCAGGAACGCCTGGATCTCGCCTTCGAGGTGGTCGCGGAGCCAGGGCACCGCGGTGAACTGGGTCCGGTGGGTCTCCTCGTGGAGGCACACCCACAGGCGGAAGTCGTGCGGGTCGACCTCCAGCTCGCGTTCGACGTGGACGATGTTCGGCGCGACGAGGAGCAGCCGGCCGCCGCCGTGCTGAGAGCCGGGCAGGTCCCGGCTCGCGGGGGCGAAGGTCTCGTACTGGCCGAGCACGCGCGAGGCCAGGAAGCTGAGCAGCATGCCCAGCTCGACACCGGTGACCTTGCCGCCGACCGCGCCGAGCACGGCGCCGCCGGGGGCCGTGCCGCGGCGCTCCTCCATCTTGCCGAGCAGCGGCTTGAGCAGCTCGCGGAAGCCGGCGACGTTCGCCTTGGCCCAGCCGGCCCGGTCCACGACGAGCACGGGGGTGTCGTGCACGTCCGTTCCGTCGGGGTCCTCGGGGAGCATCCGCGTGTAGGCCCGTACGTGGCGTTCCGCGGCCTTGGCGTGTTTGCGCAGTTCGGCCACGATCTCGCGGGCCTCTTCCCGGCTCACCTCCGGGCCTGGCCGTACCAGTCGGGTCGCGGTCGCCACCGCGAGGTTCCAGTCGACCATCCCTGTCGAGGCAGCACCACCGATGCTCGTCATGCGTCAACCGTACGTGGACCGGGGGCCCTGCGGGGTGCCCCGTGAACGGCCATTTCGCGGCCGGTGGCCGGGAAGCGGCCGCAGTGGCACGGCGGCGGGACTGCTTCCAGGCGCCTTCCCGGGGCTCACCCGGCGCTTGCCCGGCGCTTCAGCCGGCGGTCGCGACCGCCGCGGCCAGCCGGTCGAGGGCGGGCTCGGCGGTCTCCGCCCCCGCCGTGTCCGAGGCGAGGAAGGCGAAGGCGAGCAGCCTGCCGGCGGGTGAGACGACCGTGCCGGCGAGGGAGTTCACGCCGCTCAGGGTGCCGGTCTTGGCACGGACCAGGCCGGAGGCCGCGGCCTCGTCGCCGTAGCGGCTTCGGAGCGTGCCGGTGAACCCGGCGACCGGCAGGCCGGTGAGGACCGGGCGGAGCTCGGGGCGGGCCGGGTCGGCGGCGCGGGCCAGGAGGGTGGTCAGCAGCCCGGCGGTCACCCGGTCGGCCCGGCCGAGGCCGCTGCCGTCCGCGAACCGGGTACCCGCCAGCGGTACGCCGAGTTTTGCGAGCTGGGCGGTGACGGCCCGCTCGCCGCCCTCGAAGCTCGCGGGCTGTCCGGCGGCGATTGCCGTCTGCCGGGCCAGGGCCTCGGCGATGTCGTTGTCGCTCTGCGTCAGCATCCGCTCGGCGAGCGCGGCGAGCGGTGCGGACCTCACGGCCGCCAGTGCCGGGCCCGCGGCGGCGCGGCGGGCGGCCGGGGCGCCGGTGACCTTGATGCCTTGCTTGCCCAGCAGCCGGGCGAAGGTGCGGGCCGCGTCGGGGGCGGGCTCCTGGGTACGGTCCGCGCGGCCCGAGTCGGAGGCGTCGAGGCGGCCCTCGTCGGCCATGAGGGCGCTGACGGGGGCGATGTTGTCGTTGCGGGGGCCGATGGGGTGGTGGGCCGGGCCCGAGTAGAGCGAGGTGTCGTAGCCGAGCGTCACCCGGGTGGTCCCGCGCGCCTTGAGGGAATTCGCGGTCGCGGCCGCCAGGGTGCGCAGGCTCGCGCCCTGGGTGCGGCCGGGCCGGGCGGTGAGCGTGGGGTCGCCGCCGCCGACGAGGACGACGCCCTTGCCGTCGGGGTCCGCGACGACCTTGGTCTCGATGCGGTGGTCGGGGCCCAGCGCGGTCAGTGCGGCCGCGGCGGTGACGATCTTGATCGTGGAGGCCGGGGTCATGGGCTTGGCCGGACCGGCCGCGTGGAGCACCCGCCCGGTGGCCACGTCCACCACGGAGGCGGTGGGGGCGGGGCCGAGCGCGGGGTCGGCGAGGAGCGGCCGCAGGGCCGCACCGAGTGCGGCGGCGGTGGCGGGCTCGGCAGCGTCCTGGGAGGGGGCGCGCAGGCCGGGCAGCACGCCGGGGGCGCTCGGCGCGGCGGCGGGCTCGCCCGCCCTCCCGGCGCCCCGTCCGTGATCTGCGCCACCCGTGCGACCCCGGGAGGCGGCCCAGTCCCGCTCGGCCTTACGCTGGCCCGAGTCCCAGGGCCCGGCCGCGGTCACGGCCCCGGCCGCGAGGGCCAATCCGGCCACCGCCGACCCCGCGGCGAGCTGCCACGTCCTCACCAATGGCACCTCGGACCAGCCCCTTTCGCGATCACACCATTGCGTGAGGGACACTTAACCACTGCGTCTTGCCGCGAGCATGGCACCCCGGCCCCCGGGCGGACGCGCTGTCACTCGAAGCATTCCGATCATGGAGGAGCAGGACGTGGAGTTCGACGTCACCATCGAGATCCCGAAGGGTTCGCGGAACAAGTACGAGGTGGACCACGAGACCGGCCGGATCCGCCTGGACCGTCGCCTCTTCACCTCCACCAGCTACCCGGCCGACTACGGCTTCGTCGAGAACACCCTCGGCGAGGACGGCGACCCGCTGGACGCGCTGGTGATCCTGGACGAGCCGACCTTCCCCGGCTGCCTGATCAAGTGCCGCGCCATCGGCATGTTCCGGATGACCGACGAGGCCGGCGGCGACGACAAGCTGCTGTGCGTCCCGGCGTCCGACCCGCGTGTCGAGCACCTGCGCGACATCCACCACGTGTCCGAGTTCGACCGCCTGGAGATCCAGCACTTCTTCGAGGTCTACAAGGACCTGGAGCCGGGCAAGTCGGTCGAGGGCGCGAACTGGGTCGGCCGCACCGAGGCCGAGGCCGAGATCGAGGCCTCCTTCAAGCGTCTGCAGGAGCAGGGCGGCCACTGAGCCCCCGCGCTTCGGCGCACGGTTCCGCTTCCCGACGGGCGGCACTCCTTCACCGGGGTGCCGCCCGTCGGCGTATCCGGCGGCCCGGAGATCGCCCCTGACACGGGTGCCCCTCCGGGTGCACCTCGGACGAAACGATTCCGCATACTGGATCACGGGCCTGGACAGATGGAGTGCGGTGTGGCGGAGTCCGAGGGGGCTGAGGATCGAGACCTCAGGAAGCCCAAGTCCGACGAGGCGCGGAGCGCGTTCGCGTCGCCGTCCGGGGTAGCTCCCGCCGCGCCGCCCGAGGAGGACCACCCGACGTCGGAATTCGCCGTTCCGACCGGGATGGCCGGCCCGCCGGGCGAGGCGTCACCGCCCGAAGGGGCTTCCGCTTTCGTCCAGCCGAGCACCTACAGCGCCCAGCAGTCGCCGGGCGCGTACACCCCCGGGCAGAGCTTCCCGGTCACCCGGATGACCGAGTCGCCGTGGCAGGACCGGATGCGGACCATGCTCCGGATGCCGGTCGGCGAGCGGCCCGTACCCGAGACCGCGGTCAAGGCCGACGAGAGCGGCCCGCCCGTCGGCAGGGTCCTCGACCTCACCCTGCGCATCGGGGAGCTGCTGCTCGCGGGCGGGGAGGGCGCCGAGGACGTGGAGGCGGCGATGTTCGCCGTCAGCCGCTCGTACGGGCTGGACCGCTGCGAGCCGACGGTCACGTTCACCATGCTGTCGATCACCCACCAGCCCTCGCTGGTCGCGGACCCCGTCACGGCCAGCCGCACGGTGCGCCGCCGGGGCACCGACTACACCCGGCTGGCGGCGGTGTACCGGCTGGTGGCCGACATCAGCGCTCCCGAGGTGGAGATCTCGCTGGAGGAGGCGTACCGGCGCCTCGCGGAGATCCGCCGCAACCGTCACCCGTACCCGACCTGGGTGCTGACCGCGGCCGCCGGCCTGCTCGCGGGCGCGGCCTCGACGCTGGTCGGCGGCGGGGTGCCGGTGTTCTTCGCGGCGGCGCTCGGCGCGATCCTGGGCGACCGGCTGGCGTGGCTGGCGGCGGGCCGTGGGCTGCCGGAGTTCTACCAGTTCGTGGTCGCCGCGATGCCCCCTGCCGCGATCGGGGTGGCGCTGTCCCTGATGCACGCGGACGTGCGCGCCTCCGCCGTGATCACCGGCGGGCTGTTCGCGCTGCTGCCCGGGCGTGCCCTGGTGGCGGCCGTGCAGGACGGGCTGACCGGGTACTACATCACCGCCGCCGCCCGGCTGCTGGAGGTCATGTACCTCTTCATCGGCATCATCATGGGCGTGCTGGTGGTGCTCTACCTGGGGCTCCAGCTGGGGCCGCCGCTGGATCCGGATTCCGTCCTGCTGATCACCGAGCGGCCGGCCGTGCAGATCGCGGCCTCGATGGTGCTGGTGGCGACCTTCGCGATCCTGCTCCAGCAGGAGCGCTCGACGGTGCTGATGGTGACCCTGAACGGCGCGGTGGCCTGGTCGATCTTCGGGGCGATGCACTACGCGGGCGGGATCCCGCCGGTGCCGTCCACGGCGGTCGCGGCGGGCGTGGTGGGCCTCTTCGGCCAGCTCTTCTCGCGCTACCGGCACCATTCGGCGCTGCCGTACGTGACGGCGGCGATCGGCCCGCTGCTGCCGGGCTCGGCGACCTACTACGGGCTGCTGGCGATCGTCGAGAACCAGCTGAACAAGGGCCTCGGCTCGCTCATCAACGCGGCCGCGCTGGCGCTGGCGATCGCGATCGGGGTGAACCTCGGCTCCGAGATCTCCCGGCTGTTCATCCGCATCCCCGGGGCGGCCAAACGCCGCGCGGCCAAGCGGACGCGCGGCTTCTGACCTCGGATTGCGCTCTGCCTACGGGGGCTTCTAGCGCTTGGCGTGGCGGCCGCGGGGGGCCGGGGCGCCGGGGGCGGCGGTGCCGTCGCCCGCGGCTGCGGCGTTCTTGGACTCCCTGCGGGCCTTGAGGACCTCGAAGATCACGGGGATGACCGAGATCAGGACGATCAGGACGAGGATCGGCTCGACGTTGGTCTTGATGAACTCGATCTGGCCGAGGAAGTAGCCCGCGACCGTGACGCCCGCGCCCCAGCTGATGCCGCCGATGATGTTGTACGTCAGGAACGTGCGGTACTTCATCGAGCCGGCGCCCGCGACCATCGGCGCGAAGGTGCGGATGATCGGGACGAAACGGGCCAGCACGATGGCCTTGGGGCCGTGCCGGTCCATGAACTCGTGTGCCTTGTCGAGGTTCTCGGCCTTGAAGAGCTTGGAGTTGGGCCGGTTGAAGAGCTTCGGCCCGAAGAACTTGCCGATCATGTAGCCGACCTGGTCGCCGATGATGGCGGCGGCCACGATCAGGGTGCAGACCAGCCACAGCGGCTGGGTGATGTACTTGCCGTCGGCGACCAGGAGGCCGGCCGTGAAGAGCAGCGAGTCGCCCGGCAGGAAGGCGAAGAGCCCCGATTCGGCGAAGACGATGACCAGGATGCCGATCAGGCCGTATTCGGAGATCAGGTAGTCCGGGGAAAGCCACTCGGGTGCGAGCGCAAGCGTCGTGTACACGGGTTCCGGGCTCCTGGATTGGGGGTCGCGGCGGTGCGGTGGAAGAGGTGCCTCCCAATTATCAACACATGCAGACCCCGCCCGGTTCCAGTACCCGGAGGGGTCTGCTTTTCCTGCCATTTACCCTTTTTTTGCCGGCACCTTACGCACTGTCCTGCGGGGCGTGCCGGTCGGCGTTCGCCACGATCGCGTCCCGCACGAAGCGCGCGAGGCCCGGCCGGACGGCCTCGTACGCGGCGGTGAACCGCTCGTCGGCCACGTACATCTCACCCAGGCAGCGGTGCATCTCGTACGAGCAGGTGTAGTGGCTGCGGGTGATCCAGCCGCGGTGCTCCTCGGCGAGGTCCATGCCCTGCGGGGAGTCCGCCGGGACGCCGGCGTCCATGGCCTCGGCCATCCGGCGGGTGACGTCCTCACCCTCCGCCGTGATCCGCTTCCAGTCCTCCTTGGTGTACGAGGCGCTGCGGCGGGCCGACTCCCGGTAGGCGTCGGTGTCGCCCCAGCGCCGCTCGGCCTCTTCGGCGTACTGCTCCGGGTCGTGGTCCCCGAAGACCTCGAACTTCTCCTCCGGGGTGAGGTTGATGCTCATCCTGCGTGCCTCCATCGCGCGCTCGACTGCGGCCGCCATGGCCTGGAGCCGGGTGATCCGGTCCGCCAGCAGCGCGTGCTGGCGGCGCAGGTGCTCCTGCGGATCGGTGTCCGGGTCGTCCAGGAGGACGGCCACCTGTTCGAGCGGGAATCCGAGCTCCCGGTAGAACAGGATCTGCTGCAGCCGGTCGAGGTCGGCGTCCTCGTAGCGCCGGTGCCCGGCGTGGCTGCGCCCGCTCGGCGAGAGCAGGCCGATCTCGTCGTAGTGGTGCAGCGTGCGCACCGTCACCCCGGCGACACCGGCGACCCGGCCCACGGAGTAGCTCATCGTTCCCGCTCCCCTGTCCTCTGGTCGGTACGCACCTCACTGTGGTCCCTCACGCGGCGTGAGGTGCAAGCCGGGATGCCGCGCCCGAAATGCCCCACTACGTTAAGCGGATGACGATGAGTCCCCGCGCCCTGCTCGGCATCGCCCTCCCCGCGCTGGCCGTCGGGGTCGGGGCGAGCCTGCTGCTGCTCGGCGTGAGCGAGCTTGCCGAACTGCTCAAGCAGGTGCTGTGGGAGACCCTTCCGGACGCGGTGGGGGTGGGCCGGTACTCCGTGGTGTGGATGCTCGCCGTGCTGGCCGCGACGGGCGCGGCGGTGGGACTCGTCGTCTGGAAGGTGCACGGACACGCGGGCCCGGACCCGGCCACGACCGGGCTGGTGGACGCGCCGCTGCCGCCCGGGGTGGTGCCGGGGCTGCTGCTGGCGAGCGGGCTGGCGCTGGCGGGCGGGGTGAGCCTGGGCCCGGAGAACCCGATCACGGCGGCGAACATCGCGCTGGCCTGGTGGCTGGGCCGGAAGCTGGTCCCCGGCGCCCCGGCGCAGCTGTGGGTGATGCTGGCGGTGGCGGGGACGGTGGGGGCGCTGTTCGGGACGCCGGTGGCGGCCGCGCTGGTGCTGACGGAGACGCTGACGACCCCGCGCGCCGCCGAGTCCGGCGACCAGGGCGCGCTGTGGGACCGGCTGTTCGGGCCGCTGGTGGCGGCGGGAGCGGCCGGGCTGACGGCCACGCTGATCGCCCAGCCGTCCTTCGCGCTGGCCCTGCCGGCGTTCGACCGGCCGGGCTGGGGCGACCTGCTGGCCGCGCTGGTGGTCGCGTCGGCGGGGGCGCTGGCGGGGATGGCGGCGGTGTACGTCTTCCCGTACGCGCACCGGGTCTTCCACGCCCTGCCGCATCCGGTGGTGATGCTGACGGCGGGCGGGGTGGTCCTGGCGCTGCTGGGGGCGCTGGGCGGCCCGCTCACGCTGTTCAAGGGGCTGGACGAGGTCCGCGAACTGACCCTGGACCCGGGGGCGTATTCCGGGGCCACGCTGCTGCTGATGGCCGGGGTGAAGCTGGTCGCGCTGGTCGTCGCGTCCGCTGCGGGCTTCCGGGGCGGGCGGATCTTCCCGGCGTTGTTCGTGGGGGTGGCGCTGGGGATGGCCGCCCATGCGGTGGTACCTGCGGTGCACATGACGGTGGGGGTGACGTGCGGGGTGCTCGGGGTGCTGCTGGCGGTGACGCGGCAGGGCTGGCTGAGCCTGTTCACGGCGGCGGTCCTGGCCCCCACGGCCTCGGGGCTGCTCCCGCTGCTGTGCGTGGCCACGCTCCCGGCGTGGCTCCTGGTGACGTCGCGCCCCCTCATGCAGCTGACCCCGTCGGGCACCCCGCTCCGCTGACCCACCGGGGCTCCGCCCCGGCCCCCGTGCCTCAAACGCCGGCGGGGCTGAACGTGGCCGCAACTCGCCCGCGAGCGGGAGCCGACAGCAGCCACATCAAGCCCCGCCGGCGATCGAGGCGCCGCCGGAGGCAGGCTCGGCCGGCCTCCGGCGGGGCTGGAAGTGGCCTGGCGTCAGCGGGAGAGGGAGCGGAAGCGGTGGACGGCCAGGGGGAAGAAGACCGCCAGGAGGGCGAGGGGCCAGGCCACGGCCAGGAGCGTCGCGTGGGAGTACGCCCAGGAGTCCGGGATCCCGGCCGGGTTGCCGAACAGCTCGCGGACCGCCGTCGCCGTCGCCGACATCGGGTTCCATTCGACGGCCGCCCCCAGCCAGCCCGGCATCGACTCCGGCGTGGCGAACGCGTTCGACAGGAATCCGACCGGCCACACCAGGATCTGCACGGCCTGCACGAACTCCGGCTTGCCCGCCACCATCGCCAGGTGGATCCCCACCCACAGCATCGCGAACCGCAGCAGGAGCAGCAGCCCGAACGCCGCCACCGCCTGCGCCGCCGAGCCGTGCCAGCGCCAGCCCAGGGCCAGGCCGACCCCGGCCAGCACCAGCAGGCCCAGCGCCGACTGCAGCATGTCGGCCGCGCTACGGCCCACGAGCACCGCCCCGGGCGTCATCGGCATCGAGCGGAAGCGGTCGATCACGCCCTTGTTCAGGTCCTGGGTGACGGCCAACATCGTGCCCTCCAGCCCGAACACCATCGTGAGCGCCAGCATCCCGGGTACGAGGAAGTCGACGTACTCCCCCTCGATGGCGCGCCCGCCCCCGATCAGGTAGGCGAACATCAGCAGCATCATCACCGGGAAGACCAGTCCGACCAGCACCTGGACGGGCTGCCTGGCCCAGTGCGCCAGCTCCCGCCGCGTCATCGTCCAGGAGTCCGAGACCACCCACGCCGCACTCATGCCGCTGCCTCCACCGTCTTCGAGCCCGTCAGTCTGAGGAACACCTCGTCGAGGGTCGGGCGCCGGACCGCGATGTCCGACGCCTCGACGCCCGCGTCGGCCAGGGCCCGCACGGCATGCCCGAGCACCCCCAGCCGGTCGGGCGCCGGCAGGCTCAGCCGCAGGCCCTCCTCGTCCGCCTCGCCGCCCGGCAGCACCCGTACCGCCGCCGCCAGTGCGGCCGCGTCCGGCAGGACCACCTCCACCCGGTCGCCGCCCACCTTCTCCTTCAGCTGGTCCGGCGTGCCCTCCGCCACCGCCCGGCCGCCGTCGATCACCGAGATCCGGTCGGCCAGCCGGTCCGCCTCTTCCAGGTACTGCGTGGTCAGCAGCACGGTCGCGCCGCCGCCCACCAGCGAGCGCACCGCCGACCAGACCTCCGCGCGCCCCCGCGGGTCCAGCCCGGTCGTCGGCTCGTCCAGGAACAGCACCTCCGGGTCCGTGATCAGCGACGCCGCGAGGTCCAGGCGGCGCCGCATGCCGCCGCTGTACTGGCGCACCGGCTTGCGGCCGGCGTCCGCGAGCCCGAAGCGCTCCAGCAGCTCGTCGGCCCGCACCCCGGCGCGCCGGGCCCCCAGGTGGTAGAGCCGCCCGAACATCTCCAGGTTCTGCCGCCCGCCGAGCTCCTCGTCCACCGCCGCGTGCTGCCCGAGCAGACCGATCCGGCTCCGGACCTCGGCCGCGCGGGTCCGTACGTCCAGTCCTGCGACCCGTACCTCGCCCGCGTCGTGGCGCAGCAGGGTGCTCATGATCCGTACGGCCGTGGTCTTGCCCGCGCCGTTCGGGCCGAGCACCCCGTGCACCGTGCCGCGCCCCACGGCCAGGTCCAGCCCGTCCAGGGCCCGCTTCTCCCCGTACCTCTTGTGCACGCCGTTGACGAAGATCGCCGCCTCGTATTCCGCCATCGCACCCGCCTCCATTCCAACTAGTCAATCTTGACTAGCCGCCGCTCACCGTACTGCCCGGTTTTCCGATTCGTCAAACTTGAATAGTGTGGGTCGCATGTCTGCGATCCGTCTTCTCGTCCTCGGCGCCGTCCGTCAGCACGGCCGGGCGCACGGCTACCAGGTGCGCAACGACCTGGAGTACTGGGGCGCCCACGAGTGGTCCAACGCCAAGCCCGGCTCGATCTACCACGCGCTCAAGCAGATGGCGAAGCAGGGCGTCCTGCTGGCCCACGAGGTGGCCCCCAGCGCCGCCGGCGGCCCGCCCCGCACCGAGTACGAGCTGACCGACGCCGGCCGCGAGGAGTTCTTCCGGCTGCTGCGCGAGGCGCTCGCCGCCTACGACCAGAACCGCGACGTGCTCTCCGCCGCGATCGGCTTCATGGTCGACCTGCCGCGCGCCGAGGCCCTCCGGCTGCTCGGCGCCCGCCTGGAGAAGCTGGCCGGCTGGCGCAGCGCCGTGACCGAGTACTACGTCCCCGAGGAGGGCCCGGAACAGCTGGGCCACATCGGCGAGATCATGAACATGTGGGTCCACTCCGCCGACGCCGAGGCCGACTGGACCCGGGGGCTGATCGCCCGGATCGAGGGCGGGGCGTACGTGTTCTCCGGCGAGGGCGAGCCCTTCATCGGCGTCCTCGCCGAGGGCCAGGAGAACCCGTTCGCCACGACCACCTCGGCGGACGACCCCCCGGCTTAGCCCTGCCCTGCCGCGCCCTGCCCTGCCGCGCTCTGTTCCGCCGCGATCAGGGCGAAGGACGTGCCGCCGTCGAGCGACTCGCGGACGATGTCCGCGTGGCCGGCGTGCCGGGCGAACTCCTCGATCAGGTGGAGGACGAGCCAGCGCATCGAGACCTTGCCCTCCGGCGGGAACCACGGGGCCTCGGGGAGCGGGAAGGTGTCGTCGAGGCTCGGCACGGACCGGACGAAGGCCTCCGTCTCCGCCGCGACCCCGTCCCAGAAGGCCAGGGTGGCTCCGGTCGTCTCGTCGCCGACCAGCCGGAAGCTCTCCGCCCAGGTCTCCTCGGTGCGCTGACGCTCGTTCGGGCGCTGCTGCGCCAGCCGCAGCCAGTTCAGCTCCGTCTCCGCCACGTGCTTGAGCAGCCCGGACAGCGAGAGCTCGCTCGCGCTGGGGCGGCTCGCCGCCTGCTCCTCGGTGAGTCCGAGCAGCGAGCGCCGGATGGCGCCGCGCTGGGCCTCCGCGAACGCGAGGAGCGCGCCGCGCTCGTCGCCCCGGGCCTCTGCGGGAACGTGAGTGACCATGACCAACCGCCTCCGTCGTACCGTGCGTGGTGGGATGCCGTTCTGCCGACACGACACACGCTACGGACCCTTGCGGTCAGCCCCTGTCCTAGATGGGCGCCGCCTAGAAGGGGAATTCCGTGCGGCCGTGCTGCACGGAGATCCACTTCTGGGTGGTGAAGGCCTCGACGGTCGCGTCGCCGTTCAGGCGGCCCAGTCCGGAGGCCTTCTCCCCGCCGAAGGCGGCCAGCGGCTCGTCCCCGATCGTGGAGTCGTTGACGTGGATCATTCCGGTCTCGACCCGCTGGGCGAACCGCACGCCGCGCTCCACGTCCCGGGTGTGCACGGCGCCGCTCAGCCCGTACGGCGTGGCGTTGGCCAGCCGTACGCCCTCCTCCTCGCCGTCGAAGGGCACGATCAGGGCCACCGGGCCGAAGATCTCCTGGCCCAGCAGCGGGGAGTCCTCGGGCAGGCCGGTCAGGACGGTCGGCTCGACGAGGTTGCCGCGCGTGCTGCCGCGGACGAGCACGGTCGCGCCGTCCTCGACGGCCCGGTCGACGAGCGCGGTGAGGGCGTCGGCCTGGAAGGAGTTGATGAGCGGGCCGATCTGGGTGTCGTCCTCGCGGGGGTCGCCGGTCTTGAGGCCCTTGACCCGGGCGGTGAAGCGGGCGGTGAACTCGTCGGCCACGGAGCGGTCCACGAGGATCCGGTTGGCCGCCATGCAGACCTGGCCCTGGTACACGAACCGGCTGAAGACGGCCGCGTCGACGGCGTAGTCGAGGTCCGCGTCGTCCAGGACGACCAGGGCGCTGTTGCCGCTCAGCTCCAGCACGGTCCGCTTGAAGTGGCGGGCGGCGACCGCGCCCACGTGCCGGCCGACCCGGTCCGAGCCGGCGAAGGAGATCACCTTCGGCACGGGATGGGTGAGCAGCGCATCGCCTATCTCGGCGATGTCGGTGACCAGGACGTTCAGCAGGCCCGCCGGGAGCCCGGCGTCCTCGAAGAGCTTGGCGATGACCCCGCCGCCGACCACCGGGGCGTTCTGGTTCGGCTTGATCACGACGGCGTTGCCGAGGGCGAGGGCCGGGGCCACGGACTTCAGGGTCACGAGGAACGGGAAGTTGAAGGGGCTGATGACGGAGACCACTCCGACGGGCAGCCGCTGGACCCGGTTCTCCTTGCCCGGCACCGGCGAGGGCAGGATGCGGCCCTCGGGGCGGACGGCGAGCTGCATGGCCTCGCGCAGGAACTCCTTGGCGATCCAGACCTCGTACGCGGCCTTCGTCCGGGTGCCGCCGAGCTCGTCGATCATCATCTCGATGATCTCCGCCTCGCGTTCGCCCGTCAGGGCGAGGACTCTCTCCAGGACCGCGCGTCTGTCGTAGGGGCTGGTCTCGGCCCAGGCGCGCTGCGCCCGCTCGGCCGCCCGGTAGGCCCGGTCCACCTGCTCCACGGTGGCCACGGTGATCGCGGCGAGCTTCTCGCCGTTGTACGGATTGACGTCGATGATGTCCCACGAGCCGGTCCCGGCCAGCCATTCGCCGTCTATGTACTGGTGAGCCAGCTCGGTGAATATGGACATGCCATCCCTTACTGCGAGCGGCGGGAGCACCGTTGCACCCGCCGGACCCCGATGACCCGACAATGCTGAATGGCCGTCATCCTACGTGCGCTTCAAGACAGTTGGAGCAGACCGCGGAGAAGATCCCGGGTTGCCCCCGGGTCCGGGCAGTCCGCCTGGAGCCGCTCCATCGCCCGGCCGTACTGGGCGACCTCCTCGTCCTTGTCCAGGTAGAGGGCGCTGGTGAGCTGTTCCAGATAGACGATGTCCTGCAGGTCCGACTCGGGGAAACGCAGCAGCGTGAAGGCTCCGCTTTCGCCCGCGTGCCCGCCGAAGCTGAACGGCATGACCTGGAGCCGTACGTTCGGCCGCTGCGAGAACTCGATCAGGTGCTCCAACTGGCCGCGCATCACGCTCCGGTCGCCGTACGGGCGGCGCAGTGCGGCCTCGTCCAGCACGGCGTGGAAGACCGGGGCGTTCTCGGCGACGAGGACCTTCTGGCGCTCCAGGCGCAGCGCGACGCGGCGGTCGATCTCCGCGGTCGACGCGTGGGGCATGCCCCGGCTCACGACGGCGTGCGCGTACGCCTCGGTCTGCAACAGGCCGTGGACGAACTGCACTTCGTAGATGCGGATGAGCGATGCGGCGCCCTCCAGACCGATGTAGGTCTGGAACCACCCGGGAAGGACGTCTCCGTAACTGTGCCACCAGCCGGCCGCGTTGGCCTCGCGGACGAGACCGAGCAGCGATTCGCGCTCGGATCCGTCGGTGACTCCGTAGAGGGTCAGCAGATCCTCGACGTCTCTGGCCTTGAAGCTCACCCTGCCCAACTCCAAGCGGCTGATCTTCGATTCGGACGCGCGGATCGAGTAGCCGGCCGCCTCACGGGTGATCCCACGGGATTCACGCAGTCGCCTGAGCTGAGACCCCAGGAGGATGCGCCGCACCACTGAGCCGTTCGACTCGGTTGCGGTCACTTCTCCAACCCTCCCCATCGCGGTGTGTGCGTCTGTCTTTGCCTGTCCGTGCCTGATTGCGTGAGGCCCCCGTTGCCCCGGGTCCCGCAGTCTGCCACCAAAACGCAGTGGCCCGTACTCGTTCTGTAACGGAATCGAGGTTGCCGGAAAAGAAGTCCGTAAGTATGCGTAGGAAGAAATGAGCAAGAACCGTCACGGGAACGGACAGGTCCGGCGCGTGCACGTGCATCTGCCCTTGCATCTGCCCTACGCATTCGGAACCATGGTGCCCGCGCAGCTGCGTGCAATCCGCGCATGCGCACAGGGCCCGCCCCGCAGTACCGCTCCGTCCGCGACTTCCGGGAGTGCCTCGCATGGGGACGAATGGATCGACCATGCTCGAGCCTTTACGGCAGGGGCTGCCCCCGGTCGACCCCACGGCTGCTTCCGGGTCCGCATCCTGCGCCCTGCCCGCCCGGTTCGAAGCGGTGCGGGGCGCCCGTTCATTCACCCGCTCGACGCTCGGCCAGTGGGGTCTTGACGACCGCTTCGACGACGTCGCCCTGGTCGTCTCCGAACTCGTCACCAACGCGCTCCGGCACGCCCTGCCGGACCACCCGCGCGAGGGCGAGCAGGACGCGCCGGTCCGCCTGCACCTGCTGCGGTGGAGCACCCGCCTGGTGTGCGCGGTGCGGGACCCCAGCGAGGAGTGTCCGGCGGGCTCCGGCAAGCCGTTCTCGCCGGAGCGCACGGAGGAGAACTTCGACGCGGAGTCGGGCCGGGGGCTGTTCCTCGTGGACTCGTACAGCGACGGCTGGGGCTGGCACCCCTCCCCCCTCTTCGCGGGGGACGCGCCTTCCGTCGGCCGGCTCACCGGCAAGGTCGTGTGGGCGCTGTTCCTGCTCCAGGACTGACCGGCCCGCGCGACCCGCGGGGCATCCAGGGGATACGACGAAGCGCCCGGCCTGAGGGCCGGGCGCTCGTGCATGTGCGTGTGCGTGTGCGTTGCGCACGTACGTCAGGGGGTGCCGGGCACCGTCCGCAACCGAGCCGGGTCAGGGGCCGGTGAGGTGGTCGAACTCCCCGTCCTTGACGCCCAGCAGCAGCGCCTCTATCTCCGCCGGCGTGTACACCAGCGCAGGCCCTTCGGGAAACCGCGAGTTGCGCACCGCGACATTGCCCCCGGGCAGTTTGGCGAACTCCACACAGGAGCCCTGCGAATTGCTGTGCCTGCTCTTCTGCCAGATCACCCCGTCCAGTTCTGTGGCTGCCATGCCGTTGTACGCGTGGTCCACAGGACGCCCCCGTTACTGATGTCAACTGCACCGGATCATAGCTGTGTTCATATGCGCCTGCATGGGCAGATGCACGTGCACGCGGGGTGTCCGTACGGTCACAGATTAGGTGCCCAAGGCGTCGGACAGTTCGTCGAGTGCCTCCACGAGCCGAGCCGCACCACCGGGAAATACCGCCGTCCCGGGGGCCCGCAGTGGGCGAGGGCGGCGCGCAGGACCAGGGGGGCCAGCCTCGGCAGTGTGGGCCGGATGATCGACTCGGCGGGGGCGCCGACCGCGGGGTCGGCCAGGGAGGCGAGCACGGGGCGGATCCGCTCGGCGAGGCCGCGGGCGCCGTGCAGTTCGGCGGGGCGGCGGCGGGCCTGGCGCGGGGTGACGGATGCCGCGGCGCGGGCCGTCATCAGCGGTGCGGGGTCGAAGGGCGCCAGCGGGTCGTGGCGCAGCCGGCGGGCGTAGTCCGCCTCGGCGGCCAGGGCGTCGGCGAGGGCGTCGCCCTGGGCGCCCCAGCGGCGGACCGGGAACAGCACGATGAGCAGCGCCTGGACTACACCGCCCGCGGCGATCACGGCGGCGTGTCCGGCGGCGGCGCGGATCGCGACGAGCGGCTCCAGCCGGGCCCGCTCGACCTTCATCCCGGATCGGGCGGTCTCCTTCAGCGCCCGGAGCCAGCTCATGGCGTCGAGATTAGCCGGTTGACCAGTTTTCAGGACTTCTCAAGATTTGTCCGGAGTGCCCGTCAGGGGGTTTGATGGGCAGCCCGGTCGTCTTCCGGAAGTGGGTTTTTCGCATGATCAGGAATGGCTTCGAACCCTGGCACCTGGCGGTGCTCGCCATCGTCTGCCTGCTGGTCTTCGGCTCGAAGAAGCTCCCGGAGATGGCCCGTTCGGCCGGCAAGTCGCTGCGGATCCTCAAGGCCGAGACCAGGGCGCTGCGCAGCGAAGACCCGCCGCAGTAACGATCCTGTGCGGTGAGCGGGCCGTGAGCCGGGGCGCCGGGCCGGCCTCTCCGGGAGCGCGGCATCAGCCGCGGGTGGTGCGGAAGGCCGGCGGGAGCGCGGCCGCCACGGCGACCAGGGCGCAGGCTCCGGTGACGGCGGCGAGCGCGGCCCACGGGACGGACGGTGCGGCCGGCGCGTCCAGCAGCGCCAGCGCCCCCAGCAGCCCGCCCAGGTTGACCGCGGTCACCGCGAGTCCGAGGACCGTTCCCAGGAGGACCGCGAGCAGAGCCTCGCCGGCGACGACCCGCAGCACCTGCCCCCGGGTGGCCCCGGCCAGCCGCAGGGACGCGAGCTCGCGCCGCCGCGCCGAGGTGGCCATGAGCAGGGTGTTGGCCAGGGCGATCGCCGTGTAGAGCAGGGCGATGCCGAGGACGACCGCCATCCCGAGCCGGGTCTTGCGGTCGGCGCCCGGTTCCGTGTCGGCGAGCCAGGCGTCCGCCGTCCGCACCAACCCGCCGGTGGCGGCGGCGAGTCCCGCCTCGACCGCGGCCCGCGGTGCGGACCCGTCGAGCCTCACGTCGATCCGGTCCACCGCCGCGCCCGGCGCGTTCGCGGCCGTCACGTACGCGCCCTCGTCCCCGGTCCCGCGGGCCAGGACGGCCACGATCCGCAGCCGGGCCCGGCTGCCGTCGCCGCGCCACACGTCGACGGACTCGCCGACCGTGTGCCGTTCCCATTCGTCGTTCACGACGACCGAGGAGTCGTCGAGCGCGCGCACGTCCCCCGCGACCACCGGCAGGCTGCTCACCCGGGCCAGCGCATCCGGGTCGGACACCGCGCGGGCCTGCGCCTTCACCACCGCGACCCCGTCCTCCTCGGGCACGTACAGCGCCGTCGGGGCGGACGGCGAGGCGAGCGCGCCGGGCACCGCCGCCGCGCGCAGCCCCGGGCCACCGTCCGCCCGGGGCGTCACGACCAGATCGGCCGCCGTACGGGCCCGCACCTCGGCCGCCTTCGTCCGGGCCACCGTCCCCGCCGACCCGAGCAGCGACCCGGCCAGCGCCACCGTGATGAGCACGGGCGCCGCGACGGCGGCCGTACGCCGTACCGCGCCCGCGGTGTTCTCCCGTACGAGCAGGCCCGTCGCGCCCTCCCGCGGCAGCCGCAGCACCCGCGCCAGCGGACGGACCAGCAGCGGGGAGAGCACCGCCACCGCGGTGATCAGCACCATCGGCTGCACCGTGTACGACTTGCGGCCCAGCAGGCCCGCCGGACGGTCCGTCAGCGACCAGCCGAGCAGGGCCAGTCCGCCCGCCAGCAGGAGGGCGCCCACCAGCCGCCGCGACCACGGCATCGCGCCCTCGTCCACGGCGGCCTCGCGCAGCGCCTCGACCGGACAGACCCGGCCGGCCCGGCGCGAGGCCGCCCACACCCCGGCTACGGCGACGCCGAGTCCGACCGCGAAGGCCGTCCACAGGGGCCAGGTCTGCGTCCCGATCCGGAACCACTGCGGTGCGAGTTCCCCGTCGGCGAGGAACGCCGCCAGCCGCGGGGCTCCCCAGCGGCCCAGCGCGCAGCCGGCCGCCGAGGCGAGCACCCCGACCACGAGGGCCTCGGCGAGCAGCATCCGGCGCAGCTGCCCCGGGGTGGCGCCGGCGGTGCGCAGCAGCCCGAACTCCCGCCGCCGCAGGGCCACCGCGAAGGCGAAGGTCGAGGCGACGACGAAGACCGAGACGAAACCGGTCACCCCGCCCGCCGTGCCCAGCAGGGCGTTGACGCTCATCAGGGCCTCCGCGTCCTGCGCGGGCGAGGGCCGGTCGGCCTCGCGGCGGTCGTCGCCGGTCAGCACCCGGCCCCGGTCGCCGACGACGGCCCGGACCCGCTCCGCGGGCGCGTCGACGCCGACCGCCCGCAGGGGCCGCGCAGCGCCGCCGGTGTCGACCGGCCCGAGCGCGCGGAGCTCCCGGAGCAGCGCGCCGTCCACAGGGTGTGGATGGACGAGCTCGTGCGTGACCCGTCCGGTCTTCGGACCGCGCGGGACGGGTACGGTCAGCCGGTCCTGGCCCACGACCACGACGGTCGAGCGGGCGAACCGCTCCGGGGCGCGGTGCGGCGGGTCGAGGGTGGCCGCGAGGCCCAGCAGCATGGTGGCGACCAGGCCCACCCCGAGGGCGAGCGCGGTGAAGCTGCCGGCGAAGGACATCCAGCGGGCGCGCAGCCCGCCGAGCAGGAGGGTCAGCACGCCACGGCCTCCCAGCCGGCCACAGCAGGAGTCCCGGCCGCGGCCGAACTCCCGCCTGCGGCCGAACTCCCGCCCGCCGACTCCAGGTTGGCCATCCGCGCGGCGACGTCCCCGGCCCGCGGTGCGGCCAGCTCGCCCGCGACCCGGCCGTCGACGAGGAAGACCACGCGGTCCGCGTACGACGCGGCCACCGGATCGTGCGTGACCATGATGATCGTCTGGCCTTCGCGGTCGACGAGGTCCCGCAGCATCACGAGCACCTCGCGGCTGGTCGCCGTGTCCAGCGCACCCGTCGGCTCGTCCCCGAACAGCACCGCGGGCCGGGTGATCAGCGCCCGCGCGATCGCGACCCGCTGCTGCTGCCCGCCGGACAGCTCGGTGGGCCGGTGCCCGGCCCGCTCGGCCAGCCCGACCCGGGCCAGGGCCGCCCGTACCTCCGCCCGCGCCGGACGGCGGCCCGCGAGCCGCAGCGGCAGGGCGACGTTCTGCGCGGCGGTCAGCGTCGGGATGAGGTTGAAGGACTGGAAGACGAAGCCGATCCGGTCGCGCCGCAGCAGGGTCAGCCGGCGCTCGCTCAGGCCGCTGAGCTCGGTGTCCCCGACGGTCACCCGGCCGGCGGTCGGCCGGTCCAGCCCGGCCGCGCACTGGAGCAGCGTGGACTTCCCCGACCCCGAGGGGCCCATCACGGCGGTGAAGGTGCCCGCCGCGAAGGAGAGGTCGACCCCGTCGAGGGCGTGGACCTCGCCGTAGCTGCGGCGCAGCGCGCTCAGCAGCACGGCGGGCCGGCCGGCGGCTGCGGCGACTGCGCTCGGCGCGTTCTGTTCGGACTGTTCGGACTGTTCGGACTCTTCGATCGGTGCGGTCGGTGCGGTCTGCGGCTTCATGCCCCCAGGCTCCCGGCCCGCGGCCCCGCGATCACGACCACTGAAGGGCGTCCCGGGGGTAGTGCCAGCCCTACCCCCGGGCGTCCCGGCCGGCCCTCCTCCTACCCTGGAGGGATGCACACCCTCGTCGACCAGGCCTTCGCGGCCGCCCTGTACTCCCAGGACGACACCGGCCTCGACACCGGTGCCTCGCTGCTCGCCGCCGACGCCGACGCCTGGCCCGGCACCGGCCGTGAGCTGCTGCGCCGCGGCGAGGGCTTCGTACGCCAGGCCTGGGAGCGGGGCTGGCAGCCCGCCGACGTGGTGCGGCTGGTCCGCCGCGAGCTGGGCGGCGAGCGACACCTGCGGCTGGCCGCCGACCTGATCGCCGCGGAGGGGCGACGGTACGCGCGCCTGCCCGGCCGCTGGCAGGCGCAGCTGGCCGCGCTGGGCGGGGAGGGCGTGTGGTGGGGCGACGACGAGCATTACGCGGCCGGGCTGGCCCGGCGCGAGTCGGCGGACCGCTTCACCCTGGCCACCGATCTGCTGGAGCTGCTGCGCCTGCTGATCCGGCTGCCGTCGATCGAGCCGGTGGGACCCGTGCCGGGCGACCCGCTGTCCGTGGTGGAGGGCGTGCACGGCGACCCGAAGATGCTGGCCCGGATCCGGGCGCTGCTCGCGAAAGCGGAGGCCACGCAGTATCCGGAGGAGGCGGAGGCGCTCAGCGCGAAGGCCCAGGAGCTGATGGCGCGGCACACCGTGGACGAGGCGCTGCTCGCGGCGCGCGGCACCGGGCCCGCGCAGGTGCCCGGCGCCTGCCGGATCGGCGTGGAGCCGCCGTACGAGGAGGCGAAGGCCGTCCTGCTGGACGCGGTGGCCACGGCGAACCGCTGCCGGGCGGTGTGGAACGGCCACTTCGAGTTCTCGACCGTGGTCGGATTCGAAGCGGACCTCGAGGCGGTCGAGCTGCTCTACACCTCCCTGCTCGTCCAGGGCACCTCGGCGATGACCCGGGCCGAGCACGCCCAGCGGACGGGCGGCCGCAAGCGCACGAAGACCTTCCGGCAGTCCTTCTTCCTCGCGTACGCCAGCCGGATCGGGCACCGGCTCGAGGAGACCGCCTCGCACGCCGCCGAGGAGGCCGGCGGCGCCTCCCTGCTGCCGGTGCTGGCGGCCCGCGACGTGGCCGTGACCTCGCGCGCGGAGGAGCTCTTCCCGCGGACGACCACCACCCGGCTGCGGGGGGCCACCGACCACGCGGGCTGGACGGACGGCACCACGGCCGCCGACCGCGCCAACGTCGCCCCGCACCGCCGCCACCTCCCCTGATCCGGTCCGGCGCCGGGCCGCGTGGGGCGAGGGGATTGTCAGTGCGCGGTGCCACACTCGCACCCATGAGCGAGCGGTGGGCCCTGGGCGAGAGCGACGGCGGGCGGGTGCAGACGGTGCCCCTCGGCGCCGACGGCCGCCCGGCCGGAGAGGTCAGGACCGCACCGGACCTGGCCTCCGCGGTCGCGGCCGCGCCGCCCGCCACCCGCTGGATCTGGCGCGCCACCCACGAGGTCTATCCCCGCCTGCTCGCCGCCGGGGTCCGCGTCGAGCGGTGCTACGACATCGAGGACGCCGAGCTGCTCCTGCTGGGCCACGAGGGCCGCTTCGGGGAGCCGCGCTCCGCCGCGGCCGCCGTCGCCCGGCTGCGGCACGCCCCCGTACCCCCGGATCCGCCGCTGCGCTCCGCGGCCCCCGGCACCCAGTCCTCGCTGTTCGAGCCGCGCAGCACGCCGGTCTCGTTCGAAGACCTGCTGGAGGTGTACGCCGACCAGCACCGGCGGCACGACGCGGCCGTGCACCCGGACCGGATGCGGCTGCTGACCGCCGCGGAGTCGGCGGGGATGCTGGTGGCCGCCGAGATGAACGGCACCGGGCTGCCGTGGCGGGCGGACGTGCACCGCGCGGTGCTCACCGAGCTGCTCGGCGAGCGGTACGCCGGCGGGCAGCCCCGCCGCCTCGCCGAGCTCGCCGACGAGGTCTCGGCGGCCTTCGGCCGCCGGGTCCGGCCCGAGCTGCCCGCCGATGTGGTCAAGGCGTTCGCGGAGGCCGGGATCAAGGTGAAGTCCACCCGCCGCTGGGAGCTCCAGGAGCTCGACCACCCCGCCGTCGAACCCCTCCTCGCCTTCAAGAAGCTGTACCGCATCTACACCGCACACGGCTGGGCCTGGCTCCAGGACTGGGTGCACGAGGGCCGGTTCAGACCGGAGTACGTCCCCGGCGGCACCGTCACGGGCCGCTGGGTGACCAACGGCGGCGGAGCCCTCCAGATCCCCAAGGTGATCCGCCGGGCCGTGGTGGCCGACCCGGGCTGGCGGCTGGTCGTGGCGGACGCCGACCAGATGGAGCCGCGGGTGCTGGCGGCGATCTCGCGCGACCGGGGGCTGATGGAGGTCGCGGGGCAGCCCGGCGACCTGTACAAAGCCGTCTCCGACCGCGCGTTCTCCGGCGACCGCGACATGGCGAAGCTGGCCGTTCTCGGCGCGGTGTACGGCCAGACGTCCGGCGACGGCCTGAAGAACCTGGCCGCGCTGCGCCGCCGTTTCCCCCGGGCCGTGGAGTACGTCGACGAGGCGGCGCGGGCGGGCGAGGAGGGACGGCTCGTACGCACCTGGCTGGGCCGCACCTGCCCGCCGGCGGCCACCGCGGACCCGGACGGCGCCGACGGCGGCGAGGCCGGTCTGCCGCAGGACGAGTGGACCCCGGGGTACGCCTCGACCAACACCCGGGCCCGCGGCCGCTTCACGCGCAACTTCGTCGTGCAGGGCAGCGCCGCCGACTGGGCCCTGCTGATGCTGGCCGCGCTGCGGCAGGCCCTCGCGGGACTCCGGGCCGAGCTGGTCTTCTTCCAGCACGACGAGGTGATCGTGCACTGCCCGGCCGAGGAGGCCGCGGACGTGACGAAGGCGATCCGCTCGGCTGCCGATCTGGCCGGGCGGATCGCCTTCGGTGAGACTCCGGTGCGCTTCCCCTTCACGACCGCGGTCGTGGAGTGCTACGCCGACGCGAAGTGAAGCCGACCCGGGGTCACTTGCCCTTGGTCAGCCGCGGGTCCCTGGCGATCTCCTCCAGCTGGGCCATGGTCACGCCGGGCTCCGGACGGGTCGCCGGCAGGTGCTGGGCCGGGGAGTTGAAGGCGCTCACGATGATCCGCAGGCCCTCCGGGCTCAGCGTCTCGACGGTCCACCAGACCACGCCCTCGCCGCCCTTCTCGCCCGCCTGCTGGGTGCGCTTGACCTTCGTGCCGTCGGGCAGCGTGGTCACGTCCGGGCCGGTGTACAGCATGTCCGCGAGGTCGGCCATGCCCGTCTGGAGCTGGACGGACACGTGGAACTTGCCCTTGCCGTCGTCCATGATGACGAGGGCGCCCTCGCCGCCGCCTTCCTTGCGGATGAAGGTCAGGTCCTTGGGCAGGTGCGAGAGCAGCACCGGCAGCACCGGGCGGTTCAGGCTCGGCGGCTGCGACGACGGCCGGTCCTTCACGGGCGGCAGGTCGCTCACCGCGGGCAGCCACTCGGCCGACGTGGCCAGCGCCTTGAGCTGGGCCGCGGTCAGCGGCGGGTTCGGGCGGGAGACCGCGGCGCCCTTCTGGGCGGGCGCGTTCCACTCGCTCGCGTCGACGACGTAGCCCTCCTTGGTGACGAGGGTGGCCCGCCAGAGCTTGGTGTCCTCGCGCCGGTCGGGGTACTCGTAGCCCTGGATGACCAGCACCTTCGAGCCGCCGGGCAGCTTGTCGACGGTGCACGCGTCGTGGGGCACGGCGTACTCGTCGGGGCAGACCGTGAGGTCCTTGGCCTGGCTGCCCTTGGGGTCGATGCGGGACAGGCCCACGCTGAACGCCGACTTGCCCTGCCCGTCGTCGAAGACGCCGGAGACCATCGGGCCCATCTGGTCGCCGGTGCCGCGGGCCTCGGTCTCGGTGAGCTTGCCGCTCGGCAGGAGCTCCTTCAACGTCTTGACCAGCTGCTCGGCGCTGACCTTGCCGGTCCCCAGACGCCGTGCGTCCATGGCGTCGCGCACGTCGCCGAAGTCGGGCTGCTTGGGATCGCCGGGCGCGGCGACCGCGGTCCTGGCCGTGCCGTCGCCGCCGAGCAGCCCGCCCGTGTACGCGCCGGTCGTCGCGATGGCCGCCAGGGCGAGAACGCTGCCGCCGACGACGGCCGCCCGCCGGCGCCGCACCAGGCGCTGGCCGCGCTGCTCCCCGGCATCAACGAGGGCGCGCCGGTCGGTCGCGAAGATGTCCCCGGTCTGCCGGAGTGCTTCGCCGAGTTCGTCTTCAAAGGGCATGGGGAACCAGACCTTTCCACAGAGGTGGGGAGGTGGGGAGGGGTGATGCGGGTCAGTGCGCGACGAGCTCGGGAAGCGAGCCGCCCAGATGTTCGCGCAGCCGGGACAGCGCCCGGGTCGTGCGGGTACGGACGGCTGCGGAGCTGACGTTCATCGCGTCGGCCGTCTCCTCGATGCTGCGGTCCTCCCAGTAGCGCAGGACGACCACCGCCCGGTCCTTGGCCGAAAGCCGGGCCAGGGCGTCGAGCAGGGTCAGCCGGAGCGTCGGGTCGCCGCCGGGGGCGGCCCAGCTGTCGGGCATCTCCCCGATCGGACGCTCCGTCGCGGACCGGCGCCGCTGGTGGGTGAGGAACGTACGGACCAGGACGGTCTGCGCGTACGCGGCCGGATTGCCGATCCGCGAGATCCGCCCCCACAGCAGGTACATCCGGCCCAGGGTCTCCTGCACCAGGTCCTCGGCGAGATGGGTGTCGCCGCTGGTCAACAGGCAGGCCGAACGGAACAAATGGCCTGACCGGGCGTCCGCGAACTCGCGGAACGCCTCTCTGCGCGCCTGTCTCATGGCTCCCCCTCAGATGTTCTTCACCTCATTGACGCGCCGGGCCTCCCGCAATGTTTCACCTTTTTCCCGGCTTCTTTTCGCTTCCTTCCGCTGCCTTCCGCTGCCTTCGGCGAGGCCTCCGGTACGGCGTGGTGGCCGGACCCCCACCGGCGGGCCCGAGAGGGTGGCCGGCGCACCTTCTCCCGGCCTCCCCCTCCCGGCGAGCCTGTAGGGGGATAGGGGGAGGCCGGACGGCCCCCCACTGCACGGCAGGGGGATCGCATGCACACGCCTACGCTCCGGGACAGGCGCGGACGGCACGCCGGCACGGTGACCGGCGAGCTGTGCGACAGCCTGTTCGCGTCGCTGGCGCGGCGGGACCAGCGGATCAAGGGCGAGCAGTACCTGCGCGGGCTGCTCGTCGCACGCGGCCGCAAGTCGATCCGGAACATCGCCGCCCACCTGGGCGAGGAGGCGATGGAGCAGAGCCTGCACCACTTCATCAGCAGCTCCACCTGGGACTGGATGCCGGTCCGGGCCGCCCTCGCCGCCCACGTGGGCCGGGTCGTCCCCCCGCACGCCCTGGTGGTGCGGCTGCTGTCCATCCCGAAGACCGGGGAGCGCTCGGTGGGCGTCGACCGCGCCGTCGACCCGCTGCTGGGCCATGTCTTCCGCGGGCAGCAGGCGTTCGGCGTCTGGCAGGCGGCCCCCGCCCTGAGCACGCCCGTGCACTGGCGGCTGTTCCTGCCGGACAGCTGGACCGGGGACGCGCTGCGGCGGCGGCGCGCCGAGATCCCGGCCGACCTGGGGCCCGAGACCCTGGAGGAGTGCGCGACCGCGGCGGCACTGCAGGGCGTACGCCTCTCGTACGGGCCGCGGCGGCCGGTCGTCCTGGACCTGCCGGTCAACCGCGTCGGCGCGGTACTGCGGCAGTTCGGCGCGGCCGGGGTGCCCGCAGTGGTACGGGTCACCGAGGACACTCGGCTCACGGTCGAGGACCCGGCCCTGCCCGGGCACGGCCGGGGCCCGCTGGCGGCCCGGCAGATCCTGTCGTCCGTCAAAGGCCTGCGCAGACCCGCCTTCTGGAACGATCCGCAGTGCCCGGACGCGCCGCGGACCTCGCTCGTGACGACCGTACGGGCGGGTCTGCCCGGGGCGGCTCCGGCGGGCCCGGCCACCGGCCCGGGGCTGCTGCTGCTCGGCGAGTGGACCGACCCGCAGGCCCCACCGGAGGGCCTGTGGATCACCAACTCACCGCGGGTACGGCCCGAAACCCTGCTGCGGACCATCCGGCTGGCGACCCGGGTCGGGCACGACCTGGAGCGCGGCGGTGACGAGGCGGGCCTGCGGGACTTCGAAGGCAGGTCCTTCCGGGGCTGGCACCGGCACATCACCCTCGCCTCCGCCGCACACGCCGCCAACGCGCTGGACCGCCTCGTCGGGCTCGGCGGGGACGCCGGGGCCGCCGGGGCCGCCGGGGCCGCCGGGCCGTCGTCCGGACGGGTCCCGCAGAGCCGACAGGGCCGGCGGGGAAGCTATCCCTCCGCGCTGTCGGCCTGACGGGGCACCCGGCGGTGCGTGCCGCCGTGGCGGTGGCGGAGCAGCTCGCGGGTGTGCAGCAGGCGCAGGGCGAGCTGTATCTCCAGCGCCCGGGACGGCTCCTGCCAGTCCGCGCCGAGCAGTTCCGTGAGCCGTTCCAGGCGCCGCGAGACGGTGTTCGGGTGCACGTGCAGGATCCCGGCCGCCCGGGTCGGGCTGGCCTGCGAGGCGAAGTACGCCTCCAGGGTCCGGACCAGCTCGGCGTCCCGCTGCTCGTCGTACTTGAGCACCGCTCCGAAGGTGGAGTCGATGTACCGGTCGACGTCGAGGTCGTCGGAGAGCAGCATGCCGAGGAAGCCGAGGTCGCCGGTGGCGGCCGCGGAGCCCTCGCCGCCGAGGGCGATCAGGGCCTCCAGGGAGCGCTGCGCCTCGTCGTAGACCTCCTTGATCTCCGCCAGGGCGCGGGCGGGACCGGCCGACGCGACGGACACGGGCTGGCCCAGCAGCGTGGAGATCTCTCGGTGCGCGGCCCCGGCGGCCGCGGACGGGTCCGGCTCGGGCAGGAGCAGCACGATGCCGCCGCCGTGCACGGTCTTCAGCCCGGACTTGCGGTGGGCGTAGAGCGAGGCCCAGGCGAGGGCCTGGCCCTGCTCGGCTCCCTCCGGGCGGACCACGACGACGGAGTGCGGGCGGGTGGCGTCGATGCCCAGCCGGCGGGCGCGTTCGGCCAGCCGGCGCGGGGACCGGGAGGTTCCGACGAGGAGGTCGTCGAAGAGCTCGTCGCCGACCGGGCCGGCGGTGACGGCGGCGCCGCGCTGGAGCTTCAGGAGGAGGGCGGCGGTGCGCGACGCGTAGCCGAGGAACCCGCTCTCCTCCGGGCCGAGGGGGTCCCGGGGCCGCAGGAGCAGGACGCCCAGCTCCTCGGTGCCGGCGCTGAGCGGGGCGGCCCACAGCGTGTCGGTGACGGCGACCGGGGCGCGGGCGGCGAGGGCGGCCAGCAAAGCCCTGGCCACGGCCTCGTCAGTGGGCTCCTCCGGGTCCGCGGTCTCCCCGCCGGAGGGTCCGGCGGGGAGCGGGAGCGACGGTGCGCGGGTCGGCGCGAGCGACGGCACGGCGGAAGGCCCGGCGGCGGCGAGGGCGACGGACGAGGCGGCGGGCTGCGCATCGGACGCGCCGGACGCGACGGGGGGCTGCGCGGCCCCGGACAGCAGGCGTCCCGCCGGGTCGTACAGGTACACGGTCCCGCCGAGCACCTCCGCCGTCACGGCGGCGACCTCGGCCAGATCGGTCCCGTCCAGGACCATCGACGCCAACCGGTCCCGGGAGGCGGCCAGTTCGCGGCTGCGGCCGATCTCGGCCCGCTCGCGGGCACTGCGCTGCGAGAGCTGCGCCAGTTCCGACTTGGTGCGCTCCATCAGCCGGGCCTTCTCCAGCGCGACCGCCGCGAGGTCGGCCAGCGAGCGCATCAGGCTCACCTCGTCCGGCGTGAAGTGGCGCAGCTTGCGGTCGGCGCCGTAGAGCGCGCCGACCGTGGTGCTGCCGTGGCAGAGCGGGACGGCGAGGATGGCGCGCAGCCCTTCGGCCCGTACGACCTCGTCGATGCGCTCGGAGTGCGGGAACGCCGTGTCGTTCAGGTAGTCGGCGGTCCAGAACGGCGCCCGCTTGTCCTGGGCCGCCTCGCCCAGGCCGTGGCCGGTGTCGATCTGGAGGCCGACGTTGAACATGGTCGTCTCGCCGTCGGAGGAGTGGACGTACGAGCCGCCCCCGGGCTTCCGCAGGCTGATGTACGCCATGTCGAAGCCGAGCAGCCGCCGGGCCCGGCCGGCGATCACGCGGAGGAGGCCGTCGAGATCGTACGGGGAGGTCATGTCCCGTGCCGTGTCGACCAGGGCGGCCATCCCGGCCTCGCGCCGGCCCCGCTGGTCCACGGTGGCGTGCACGGTCCGGGCGAGCTGCACCGCCTGTTCCAGCACGGCGAGTTGCTCCGGGGTGCCGGCGGGGTCCTCGCGCGCGGTGCGCAGCAGGTCGTCGAACCGCTCGCGCGGGGCTTCCTGGGCGAGCAGGGTGAGCACGGTCAGCGCGTCGGCACCACCCTCACCGGACGCTTCATCCCATATCACGTAAAGCCCCTCATAATACGGCAAAATTTGGGTCAAATCCGCCTAGGATCGTAAGATACCGCAACCAGGCGCTTGGGCGGTTTGGGTGCCTGCGGGCGGTGTGCTCCGGGCACCGCGGCGAGGGCCGACAGTGTCGTGCGCACACCTTCCGGCCCGCACGGCCCCCGGCGACGATGGTCACGGGGGAAACGGAGGGCGGCCGTCCTCCGGCTCACAAAGGGGTGGGAATGGCAGAGATCAAGAGCTACAAGAGGTCGCTGGAGCGCAGCCGCGCCGCGCGGACCCGGCAGGACCGCCCGGACCGCTTCACCCAGTACGGCCGCACCTGGGACCTGCTGGACGACGTCTTCGCGCCGCCCTTCACCCGGTCGACCTCCGCGGCGATGGAGCTGCTGGGTCTGGCCGGCCCCCTGCACGCCCGCACCGGCTCCTTCCTGGAGATCGGCTCCGGCACCGGGATCATCGCGGTGTCCGCGGCCCTCGCCGGCTGCGACCGCGTCGTCGCCACCGACATCAACCCCCGGGCCGTCGAGAACACCGCGCTCAACGCCCGCCGCCACGGCGTCGACGAGCGGCTGAGCGCCGTGCACAGCGACCTCTTCGACGCGCTCGGCCCCGGGGACCGCTTCGACACCGTCTACTGGCACTCCAACTTCGTCCTGGCGCCCGAGGACCACGAGTACGAGCACGCGCACGACCGCGCCTACGTGGACCCCGGCTACCGCACCCACGAGCGGTACCTGTCCCGGGCGCCCGAGCACCTCGCCCCGGGCGGCCGCGTCCTGCTCCAGTTCAGCGACCGCGGCGACCTCGACCTGCTGCACGCGCTGGCGGAACGGCACGGACGGACGCTGCACCTGTGCGGCAGCCGCCGGGAGGCCGAAACCGGAGCGCCGGCGGACGCAGGTGGGACGATGGACGCGGAGACGGTCGAACACCTGCTCTTCGAGGTCCGCACCGCGCCCGCCCGCCGGCCCGCCCCCTCACGCACGCTCCCCCAGGTCTGTACGGCGGTCTGACCACCCGCCCTCACACCTTCCCGTCCGAAAGCCCGGAAACGACTGTGCGCACCCTCCTCGTCGACAACTACGACTCCTTCACCTACAACCTCTTCCACTACCTCTCCGAGGTCGGCGGCCGCGAGCCCGTCGTGATCCGCAACGACGACTCCGGCTGGCACCGCTCGCGGCTGGCGGAGTTCGACAACGTCGTCCTGTCCCCCGGCCCCGGCCACCCCGCCGTCCCCGCCGACTTCGGCATCTGCCGCGACATCCTGGAGGCCGGCGGGATCCCCACCCTCGGCGTCTGCCTCGGCCACCAGGGCGCCGCCCTGCTGTACGGGGCGACCGTCGGGCGGGCCCCCGAGCCGCGGCACGGGCGCCTGTCGCCCGTGACGCACACCGGCACGGGCCTCTTCGCCGGCCTGCCCTCCCCCTTCGAGGTGGTCCGCTACCACTCGCTGGCCGTCACCGACCTGCCCGCGGAGCTGGAGGCCGTCGCGTGGACCCCGGACGGGGTGCTGATGGGCTTCGAGCACCGCGAACAGCCCCTGTGGGGAGTGCAGTTCCACCCCGAGTCCATACTCACCCGGCACGGCCGCGACCTGCTGCGCAACTTCACCCGGCTGACCGCGGAGTGGCACGCCGGCCGGCCGGAGCGCGGACCTGCCGCGGCGGCGCCGGTCCCGGCGCCCGTACCGGAGCGGGTCGAGTTCGCGCCGGAGGCGGTCCGCTCACCGTCGCGGAAGCTGCGGGTCCTCGCGGAGGAGCTGACCACCGCGTGGGACGAGGAGGCCGCGTACGAGCGGCTGTTCGGGTCCGGGCACCCGGAGGGCGCCGGCGACCACGCCTTCTGGCTGGACGGCAGCAGGCCGGAGGGGGAGGCCGGGCGGTTCTCCGTGATGGGCGACGCGTCCGGCCCCCTCGCCCGGGTGGCCCGTGCCGACGTACGCAGCCGGACCGTGACCGTGCGGTCCGCCGGGGGCACCGAGCGGGTGTCCGGGGACTTCCTGGAGTGGCTGGACCGGGACCTGGCCGCCCTCCACACCGAACTGCCGCCGCTGCCCTGCCCGTTCGCGCTGGGCTGGGTGGGCTACCTCGGCTACGAGCTCAAGGCCGAGTGCGGCGGGGAAGCCGCACACGCCTCCGAGGACCCCGACGCCACCCTGGTCTTCGCGGACCGCGCGCTGGTCTTCGACCACGTCACGGGCACGACGACCCTGCTCGCCCTCGTCGAGGACGACACGGCCTGCGGCACCGAGGAAGCGGCCCGCGCCTGGCTCGAGTCGACGTCCGCCCTGCTCGCCGCGGGCGCCGCCGCCCCGGCGCCCGCGCCCGCGCCCGCCCCGCTCCCCGCGATCGGCCTGCGCCACGACCGCGACGCCTACCTGCGCCTGATCGCCGCCTGCCACGAGGACATAGCCGCCGGCGAGACGTACGAGGTCTGCCTGACCAACATGACCGAGGCCCAGGGCGCGCTCGACCCGTGGGAGGGCTACCGGCTGCTCCGCCGCCTGAGCCCGGCGCCGTACGGCGCGCTGCTGCGGTTCGGCGACCTGTCGGTGTTGAGCACGTCCCCGGAGCGGTTCCTGCGGATCGACGCCGACGGCACGGTCGAGTCCCGGCCGATCAAGGGGACCCGGCCCCGGGGCGCGACGGCGCAGGATGACGCCGCCCTGGTCGAGGACCTGCGCACGGACGAGAAGGACCGCGCGGAGAACCTGATGATCGTGGACCTGGTCCGCAACGACCTCGGCCGCCACGCCGAGATCGGCAGCGTGGACGCGCGGGACGTCTTCCGCGTCGAGACGTACGCGACCGTGCACCAGCTCGTGAGCACGGTACGGGCCCGCCTGCGGCCCGGGCACTCGGCCGTGGCGTGCGTACGCTCGGCCTTCCCGGCGGGCTCCATGACCGGCGCGCCGAAGATCCGCACGATGCGGCTCATCGACGGCCTGGAGCAGGGACCGCGCGGGGTCTACTCGGGCGCGATCGGCTACTTCTCGCTGTCCGGGGCCGCCGACCTGAGCGTCGCCATCCGCACGGCCGTGGTCACCCCGGGACGGGTGCGCTACGGCGTGGGCGGGGCGATCGTGGCCCTCTCGGACCCGGAGGCGGAGTTCGAGGAGACCGCCGTGAAGGCCGCCCCGATGCTGGCCCTCACGTCCGCCGGCTTCCCCGGCCGCCGCCCGCACTGACCTGCTGTCCCTGGGGTCCCAGCCTCGCCGTTCCCGCCCCCGAGGACAACGCCCGCCGGGACACTACGTCAGGTCCGGCAGCCGGCGGCGACTGCTTCCCTGCTTCGCCTACTCCCCCACTTCCCCTACTTCCCGAGATTGTGGAAGTAGATCTGGAAGTGCTCCTTCTCGAAGCCCTCGTCCTCGTACAGGCTCTGCGCGATGCGGTTGTCGTACGCCGTCTCCAGCTGGACGCCGGCGACGCCCTCGGCGCGGGCCCGGTCCAGGGCGTCGCGCAGCAGCGCCCGGCCCGCGCCGGTACGCCGGCCGGCCGGGGCCACGTACAGGTCGTTGAGCACCCAGGCCGGCGCCAGGGCCAGCGAGGAGAAGGTCCGGTAGATCTGGGTGAAGCCCAGCGCCCGCCCGTCCGCGTCCTCGGCGACGAGGACCAGCGACTCGTCCCGCCGGATCCGCTCCTCGAGGAACTGCCGGGGCTGCTGCGGGTCGGCGACCTCGACCTCGTAGAAGTCCAGGTATCCCCGGAAGAGTTCCGCCACCGCGTCGAGGTCCCCCACCCCGGCCTGCCGCACCGTCACGCCACCGCTCATCGCACTCCCCTTGCCGCCAGTACCCCGACCAGACCGAACGCACCCATGATCCCCCACGGCCCGCATCCCGGACGCACCGCGCGGAACGGTCCCCCGCCGACTTGCCTCAAGTCAGCAGCCCGACCCGGTTTTCACCCATGCCAGTTGCCTGCTGCACTTCCCAGAACCCAATCCCTTCAACAGGAGTTGCACTCTGCACAACCCACACCGAGTGCAAGATCAACCGATGCGCGACAACGCACCCCAGAAGCTCCCCCGCTACGGCAAGGCGTGCGCACAGCTCCACGTCAGCGGCGTGCGCAGGGTCAGCCAGTGCCACCACATCACGAAGTGAGCCGCACATGAGCACCCGCCCGACCTCGGAAGACCCGGCCATCGAGGCTAAGCGACGCCGCGCCGGCGTGACGGCCTTCCTGGCCGGCACCGCCGCGTCCCTCGCCGTCTTCGCCTTCCTGCCCGGCCTCCCCCACGTCATCGACTGGGGTGCCGTCCTCGTGTCCCTGGCCGTCGGCGCCCTGTGCCGCTGGGCATGGCTTACCCGAACGGCGAGGAAGCGGAAGGAAGCGGCTTAGACCCACCCGCACATCGGCCCCTCCGCCCGCCCCCCGGAGGGGCGTCCGGCACGGACGGGGAAAAGGCAAAAGCCCCAGGTCACGGCGAGTGAGTCCTGGGGCTTCTACGGAGCCGCCTTCGGGATTCGAACCCGAGACCTACGCATTACGAGTGCGTTGCTCTGGCCAACTGAGCTAAGGCGGCAAGCTACGGAGAGAGTCCCCCTCGGAAGAGGGATTCGCATCAGCAGCGGCGCCAAGTCTACAGGCTTCTTGGGGGTGCCCCTGACCAGGGGATGAATGCGATTGCGCGGGCGGTCGAAGTGCGGGCGATACTGGGGCATACGTGGCCGAAACGTTTCGGCCACGTTCTGCCGACATCCCGAAGGGATGCGATCTCCCGTGGCCCGAGCCGTGCAGCCCGCAGGCCCCGCCGCGGAAAGGCACCCGGCAGCCAGCCCGACGCCCTGCAGCAGCTCTGGATCATCGACATCTACGGCCTGGTCCTGGGCGGTCTGCTCGTCACGACCGCAGCGGTCGGTGACCGCTTCGGGCGCAAGAAGCTGTTCCTGATCGGCTTCGTGCTCTTCGGCATCGCCTCCGTTCTCGCCGGCGCCGGCGCAGCCATCGGGCCGCTCGTCGGCGGCCTGCTCGTTGAGCAGTACGGCTGGTCCGCCGCCTTCTGGGGCAACGTCCCGGTCGTCGTCGTGACCGTCGTGGCCGGCCTGCGGCTGCTGCCGGAGTGCAAGGCGAAGAGCGCCCACGCACTCGACTGGCTCAGCGCCGTGCTGTCCGTCGTCGGCATCGTCGCCCTGGCCTGGGGCATCAAGCGCGTGGCCACGGGCAGCCTCGCCCTCTCCGAGACGGCGTACGAACTCGGCGTCGGCCTCGGGGTCGCGCTGCTCGGCTCGATCCACGGCGCGATCTACGCCCACCACATGCCCGCCGACGCGCCCGCGGGCGCCCGCGAGTCGATCGGCGGGGCGGTGGACACCGGACCGCAGGGGCTCGTCGCCACCGCCCGCGCCGCCTTCGACAGCGCCCTGACCGTGACCTCGTGGGTGTCAGCCGGCATCGTCGCCGTCGTGACCGGCCTGGTGGTGTGCATGGTGCCGCGCGGCTTCCGGGCCACCGGCTCGGGCCACTGACCGGCCCGACCCTCGGCGCGCCCCTCGGCGCGGACGTGCGCCGACGTGCGCCAGCGCCGTCGGCACCGTCAGCACTTCTTCCCGTCGGCCGGGGCCTCGCCCTCGATCAGGTAGCGGTTGATCGCCGTGTCGATGCAGTCGCTGCCGCGCCCGTACGCCGTGTGGCCGTCGCCGTCGTACGTCAGCAGCACACCGGAGTCGAGCTGACCGGAGAGCGCCTGCGCCCACTTGTACGGGGTCGCCGGATCGCGCGTCGTCCCGACGACCACGATCGGAGCGGCCCCCTTCGCCTCCAGCCGGTGCGGCGAACCGGTCGCCTTGACCGGCCAGTACGCGCAGTTCAGGGAGGCCCAGGCAAGGCCCTCGCCGAAGACCGGCGAGGCCTTCTCGAAGGACGGCAGGGCGGTCTCGACCGCGCCCGGCCCGCTGAACGCGGCGGGCAGGTCGAGGCAGTTGACGGCGGCGTTCGCGAACATCAGGTTCGCGTACGTACCGTCCGACTCCCGCTCGTAGTAGCCGTCGGCCAGCGCCAGCAGGCCCGCGCCGTCGCCGTTCGCCGCCGACGTGATCGCCCCGCGCAGCTGCGGCCACGCGCTCTCGTCGTACATCGCGGCGATCACGCCGGTCGTGGCCAGCGATTCGCCGAGGCTGCGCTTCTGTCCGGTGTCGACGGGCTGGGCGTCGAGCTTGGCGAAGAAGTCCTTCAGCTTGCGGGCCGCCTCGTCCGGGCCACCCGTCCCGAGCGGGCAGTCGCTCTGCTTCGCGCAGTCCGCCGCGAACGACCGGAACGCCGTCTCGAAGCCCGCCGTCTGGTCGCGGTTCAGGTCGATCGCGGGGCGCGAGGGGTCCATCGCGCCGTCCAGCACCAGCCGCCCGACGCGCGCGGGGAACAGCTCGGCGTACGTCGCCCCGAGGAAGGTGCCGTACGACGCGCCGACGTACGTCAGCTTCTCGTCGCCGAGCACGGCCCGCAGCACGTCCATGTCCTTGGCCGCCTCGACGGTGGAGACGTGCGGAAGGACCTCGCCCGAGCGGCTCTTGCACCCCTCGGCGAACTCCTTGAACGCCGTGACGAGCGCCGCCTGCTCCGCCGCGTCGTCCGGGGTCTGGTCCACCTGCGTGTACGCGTCCATCCGCGGGCCGCTCAGGCACTCGACCGGCTCGCTGCGGGCGACCCCGCGCGGGTCGACCGCGACCATGTCGTACCGGGCGCGCACCGGGGCGGGGTAGCCGATGCCCGCGTACGCCTGCACGTAGCCGACGGCGGAGCCGCCGGGCCCGCCCGGGTTGACCAGCAGCGAGCCGAGCCGCTTGCCGGGGCCGGTGGCCTTCTTGCGGGCCACGGCGAGCTCGATGTCCTTGCCGTTGCCCGGGGCGGCGTAGTCGAGCGGGGCCTTGAGCGTGGCGCACTGGAACTCGGGGGCACCGCACTCGCGCCACGACAGCTTCTGCCCGTAGTACGGCTTGAGCGCGGCGGGCACGGCGGTGGTGCGGGGCCCCGGCTGGGAGAAGGACGCGGAGGCGCTGGGCGCCGAGCTTCCGGAGGTGCAGCCGGAGACGAGCAGTCCGGCTGCCGCGATCACGGTCCCGGTGGTGCGCAGCAGGTGCCTGGTGTCCATCCCCGGAGCGTAGCCTTCCGCGGCGGCGCCGTGCCCGGTCACGGCGGCTCCTTGCCCGTACGAGTGACGCCGCCGGGCAGGTCCGCGGCACCGGATCCGGGCCGTGCAGGCAGCAGATCCGGGCCACGCGGGCGGATCCGGGCCGTGCCTCAGCCCGCCCGCAGGGCCATCGTCACCGCCTCCACGGCCAGCAGCGGGGCGACGTTGCGGTCCAGCGCGTCCCGGCAGGCGATGATCGCCTCGATCCGCCGCAGGGTCCGCTCCGGGGTGGATGCGCGGGCGACCCGGTCGAGGTCGTCGCGCAGCGCGCCGTTGGCCAGTGCCACGCGCGAGCCGAGCTGGAGGGCGAGCACGTCGCGGTAGAAGCCGGTCAGGTCGGTCAGCGCCAGGTCGAGGGTGTCGCGCTGGGTGCGGGTCTTGCGGCGCTTCTGCCGGTCCTCCAGCTCCTTCATCACCCCGGCCGTGCCCCGCGGCATCCGGCCGCCCGTACCCGCCGCGGCGCCGAGGGCGGCCCGCAGTTCCTCGGTCTCCTTGGTGTCGACCTCCTCGGCGACCTGCTTGGCGTCCTCCGCCGCCGCGTCGACGAGCTCCTGCGCGGCCTTCAGGCAGCCGCCCACGTCGTCCACGCGCAGCGGCAGCCGCAGGACCGCAGCCCGCCGCTCCCGGGCCCGCTCGTCGGTGGCCAGCCTGCGGGCGCGGCCGATGTGGCCCATGGTGGCCTGGGCCGCCGCCTCGGCCACCGGGGGCTCGATCCCGTCCCGGCGCACGAGGACGTCGGCGACGGCAGCGACGGACGGGGTCTGCAGGGTCAGGTGCCGGCACCGGGACCGGATCGTGGGGAGCACGTCCTCAAGCGAGGGCGCGCAGAGCAGCCACACCGTGCGCGGAGCAGGCTCCTCCACGGCCTTCAGCAGGACGTTTCCGGCGCCTTCGGTGAGCCGGTCGGCGTCCTCCAGGACGATCACCTGCCAGCGGCCGACGGCTGGTGACAGCTGGGCCCGGCGGACCAGGTCGCGGGTTTCCTTCACGCCGATCGACAGCAGGTCCGTACGGACGATCTCGACGTCCGCGTGCGTGCCGACCAGCGTGGTGTGGCAGCCGTCACAGAAACCGCACCCCGGCTCGCCGCCGAGGGCACGGTCCGGGCTGGTGCACTGCAGGGCGGCGGCGAAGGCGCGCGCTGCCGTGGACCGGCCGGAGCCGGGCGGTCCGGTGAACAGCCACGCGTGGGTCATCTTCGACGCCGAGGGCACCGGCTCCCCCGCGCCCACCGCCGTGACCAGCGCGTCCGCGTCCCGGGCGGCAGCGGCAAGCTGCGCCTGCACGCGGTCCTGCCCCACCAGGTCGTCCCACACGGGCATCCGGCGGCCCCTTTCGTCTGCGTCCCCCCATTGTGTCGCCCCCCACCGACACGCGGGCGCAGCCATCCCTTCGGCGGGGGCGCGGGGCCGGGGGAAGGGTCAGCGGCGGCGGCGTCCGTCGTGCTCGCCCTGGTCTTCGTGCCCGTCGCGCCCGTCGTGGCGGCCGTGCCGTCCCAGCAGCTCGTCGGCCAGCGTCGGCAGATCGTCGAGGGGGGTCTCCTCCGCCCAGTCGGACCTTCGCCGCTGCTGTCCCGACGCGTCCGGAATCGGCAACTCCCGGGTGCGCTCGTTCCCGCCTTCGGCCGGGCCGGGGGCGGGCGCCTCGTCGCGGAAGATCCCCTGCGGGAACCGGTCCGCCGGGGCGTCCGGCCGTACGGGCGGCAGCACGGCGGTCTCGTCCAGCCCACGGTCCGCCGGCGCGTCCGGGCGTACGGGCGGCAGCACGGCCGTCTCGTCCAGCGCGCGCAGCTCCCGCGGGTCGGCCTTCGGGACCGGAACCGTCTGGGTGATCTCCTCGGACCGCACGATCGGCGTCTCGACGGTCACGGCCTCGTCCGCAGCGACCGCCGCCTCAGGGGCCTGCGGGGCCTCGGGGGCCTCAGGCTCCTTGGTCATCGGCACCCGGGGAGCCGCCGCGGCCGACGCAGGCGACGCAACATGAGGAACCGCGGCGGCAGGGGCCGGAGCAGCAGTCGCTGCCGCTGCCGCAGCGGCCGCAGCGGCAGCCGCCGAGGCCTCCGCCAGCCGCCGCGCCTCCTCCGCCTTCAGCAGCGCCTCTTCCGCCTTGCGCTGCTTCTCGCGACGGCGTTCCTCCGCCTCGGCCCGCAGCCGGGCTTCCTCCTCGGCCTGCCGGCGCAGCCGCTCGGCCTCCGCCGCACGGGCCTTCTCCTCGGCCTCGCGCCGGGCCCGCTCCTGCTCGGCCTGCCGCCGGGCCTCCGCCTCGGCCGCCAGCCGTGCTTCCTCGGCCTCGCGGGCCGCGCGCTCCGCCTCGGCCTTCCGCCGGGCTTCCTCCTCGGCCTTCAGCCGGGCCTCTTCCTCGGCGCGGGCCTTCTCCTCCGCCAGCCGACGGGCCTCCGCCTCGGCCTTGAGCCGCGCTTCCTCCTCGGCGCGCGCCTTCTCCTCGGCCTCGCGCCGGGCCTTCTCCTCGGCGGCCTTGCGGGCGGCCTCCTCCTCGGCCAGCCGGCGTGCCTCGGCCTGCGCCTCCCGCTCCGCCTCCGACAGCGGCAGGATCCGGTCCAGCCGGTGCCGTACGACCGTGGTCACCGACTCCGGGTCCTGCCCGGCGTCGACGACGAGGTAGCGGGCGGGGTCGGCCGCGGCCAGGGTGAGGAAGCCTGCGCGTACCCGCTGGTGGAACTCCGCCGGCTCGGACTCCAGCCGGTCCGGCGCCTCCGTGAACCGCTCCCGCGCCGCCTCGGGCGACACGTCCAGCAGCACGGTCAGGTTCGGTACGAGCCCGTCCGTCGCCCAGCGCGAGATCCGCGCGATCTCGGTCGGCGACAGGTCGCGGCCCGCGCCCTGGTACGCCACCGAGGAGTCGATGTACCGGTCCGAGACGACCACCGCGCCGCGCTCCAGCGCCGGCCGCACCACCGTGTCCACGTGCTCCGCGCGATCGGCGGCGTACATCAGCGCCTCCGCACGGTTCGACAGCCCGGCCGAGGAGACGTCGAGCAGGATCGACCGCAGCCGCTTGCCCACCGGCGTGGCGCCCGGCTCACGCGTGACGACCACCTCGTGGCCCTTGCTGCGGATCCACTCCGCGAGCGCGTTGACCTGCGTGGACTTGCCCGCGCCGTCCCCGCCCTCCAGGGCGATGAAGAAGCCGGTGGCCGCCGGGGCCTGCGTGGGCTCGCCGCCGCGCAGCGCCTCCCGCAGGTCGCGCCGCAGCGGCACGCCCTGCCGGTCGTCCGCGCGGGCCAGGACGATCACCGCGACCGGCAGCAGCAGCGCGCCGACCAGCATCAGCGTGAAGGCCGCGCCGCCGTGCGCGAAGACGACGTCGCCGTCCGCGAGCCGGTGCGGGCCGATCGCGGCCGCGAGCAGCGGGGCCGCGACCGCGCCGATCGCGACGGCGATCCGTACGACCGCCTGGAGGTGCTCGGTGATCCGGGCGCGCCGGAACTCCTCGGTCTCCTGGTCGAGCAGGGTGTGCCCGGTGTTCGCGGCGACACCCGCGCTCACGCCGGCGACCAGCGCCAGGAAGAGCACGGTGGCGGTGTCCACGACCAGCCCCATCGCGAGCAGCGCGAAGCCGGCCAGCGCGATCGCGAGCGCGAGCAGGCGCCGCCGCGACAGCGCGGGGAGCACCTTCCCGGCCTGCGTGGCGCGGATGCCGGCCACGGTGCCGCCGCTGAGGGCCGTGACGAGCAGGGCGAACGCGACCGGGCCGCCGCCCAGGTCGTCCGCGTGCAGCGCGGCGAGCGCGACCGCGCAGGAGACCGCACCGGCGACCGCGGCGCAGGCGAGGACGAGCAGCGGGATCGCGCCGGTCCGCCCCTTCTCCGGCCGGTCGGCGTGCTTCGGCGGCCGCAGGCCCTCCAGGGGCGAGCGCGGCCGCGGGGTCTTGGTGTCCGGCAGCACGAGGGGTACGAGCAGCGAGAGGGACGCGGCGAAGAGCCCTGCCGCCACGTACGAGCCCAGGGCGGCGGGATTGTCCTCGAACCAGGCCACGCCCAGCCCGAGGAGCTTGCCGACGAGCCCGGCGACGACCAGTACCGCGGCTGCCACGGGCAGTGCCACGAAGCCGGTGCGCAGCGACAGCCGCCGCAGCGCGTCGAGGTGGTCGGGCAGCGGCCGTACGGTCGCCCCCTCCGGCGGCGGCGCGGGAAGCAGGGCGGGGGCGGCGGTCTCCTTGGCCACCGTCCACACCCGCTCGGCGACACCGGAGACGAAGGCGGTGACCAGCAGCATCGTCAGCGCATGGGCGGGGAGCCAGGCGAGCCACAGCGGCGCGACGACGAACAGCGCGATCCGCACCCCGTCCGCGCCGACCATGGTCCAGCGGCGGTCGAGCTTGCCGCCGGCGGCGGTCAGCGCGTCCAGCGGCCCGAGCAGCACGGCCCCGGACAGGAGGGTGGCGAGGATCCGTACGCCGAACACCGCGGCGACCGCGAAGGCCGCTCCCCGGTATCCGCCGCCGAAGGAACCCTCCGAGACGGCGACCTGGAAGGCGAGCAGAACCACCACCAGCAGCGCGAGCGCATCGCCGACACCACTCACCAGCTGGGCGCCCCACAGCCGCCGCAGCGGGGGGATGCGCAGCAGGGCGCGCACCGCGCGCTCGCGTGAGTCTGCGGCTAGGGCTTCGTCGTAGGTGGGGTTCACGACCGTTGGCTGCTCGGCTCGCGTCATCCGCCCAGCCTATCCGCTGCGCCTGGGTCGGCGGATTCCGGAGCGGAACCGCCCCCCGGGGCCGGGCCGGCCGAGCACCGCGAACGGGTCCGCGAACGGGTCCGCGGTAGCCGAAAAGCCGGGGCAAAGGACGGGGCAAAGGGCGGGGGGGGGGGGGGGGGGGGGGGGGGCGGGGGGGGGGCGGGGGGGGGGGGGGGGGGGGGGGTTGTTTGCTCTTTCTTTGTGCTTCCCGTCTTCTTCCTTCCTTTCTTATTTC
>NZ_JBVJWO010000013.1:28755-103155 GCF_055602345.1 Streptomyces sp. NPDC037401 | reverse complement strand
GCCCCACCCACCCCACCCCCCAAACACACACCCACCCCCCCCCCCCCCCCCCCCCCCCCCCCCCCCCCCCCCCCCCCCCCCCCCCCCCCCCCCCCCCCCCCCCCCCCCCCCCCCCCCGGACGGTGGCCGCAGCCCCGTTCCTACTCCTCCGTCGACGCCGCAGCCGTCGTCTTCGCGGCGGTCGTCTTCGCGGCCGTGGTCTTCTTGGCCGCCGTCTTCTTCGCGGTCGCCGTCTTGGCGGTCGCCGTCTTCTTCGCCGCGGTCTTCTTCGCCGCGGTCGCCGTCGTCGCCTTCTTCGCCGTCGTCTTCTTGGCGGCCGTGGCCTTCTTCGCCGGCGCCTTCTTCGCGGTCTTCTTGGCCGGGCCCTTGGCCCGCTTCTCCGCGAGCAGCTCGTAGCCCCGCTCCGGCGTGATCGTCTCGACGTCGTCGTCCCGCCGCAGCGTGGCGTTGGTCTCGCCGTCCGTCACGTACGGCCCGAAGCGCCCGTCCTTGACGACCACGGGGCGCTCGCTGACCGGGTCCGTGCCGAGCTCCTTCAGCGGCGGCTTGGCCGCCGCGCGACCCCGCTGCTTGGGCTGGGCGTAGATCGCCAGCGCCTCGTCCAGCGTGATCGAGAAGAGCTGGTCCTCGGTCTCCAGGGACCGCGAGTCCGTGCCCTTCTTCAGGTACGGGCCGTAGCGGCCGTTCTGGGCCGTGATCTCCACGCCCTCGGCGTCGGCGCCCACCACGCGCGGCAGCGACATCAGCTTGAGCGCGTCGTCGAGCGTGACGGTGTCCAGGGACATCGACTTGAAGAGCGAGGCCGTCCGCGGCTTCACGGCGTTCTTGCCGGTCTTCGGGGTGCCCTCGGGGAGGATCTCCGTGACGTACGGGCCGTAGCGGCCGTCCTTCGCGACGATCTGGTTCCCGCTGACCGGGTCGGCGCCCAGCTCGAACTCGCCGCTCGGCTTCGCGAACAGCTCCTCCGCGAAGTCCACCGTCAGCTCGTCCGGCGCCAGGTCCTCCGGCACGTCGGCCCGCTGGTGGCCCTCCGCGTCCTTCTCGCCGCGCTCGACGTACGGGCCGTAGCGGCCCACGCGCAGCACGATGCCCTCGCCGACCGGGAAGCTGGAGATCTCGCGCGCGTCGATCGCGCCGAGGTCCGTGACCAGCTCCTTGAGGCCGCCCAGGTGGTCGCCGTCGCCGTTGCCGGCGGCCGACGCGTCCTGCGCGGCGCCCTCGCCGCCGAAGTAGAAGCGCTTCAGCCACGGCACGGACTGCGCCTCGCCCCGGGCGATGCGGTCGAGGTCGTCCTCCATCTTGGCCGTGAAGTCGTAGTCGACGAGTCGGCCGAAGTGCTTCTCCAGCAGGTTGACCACGGCGAAGCTCAGGAACGACGGCACCAGCGCGGTGCCCTTCTTGAAGACGTAGCCGCGGTCGAGGATCGTGCCGATGATCGACGCGTACGTCGACGGGCGGCCGATCTCGCGCTCTTCCAGCTCCTTGACCAGCGAGGCCTCGGTGTAGCGGGCCGGCGGCTTGGTCGCGTGGCCGTCCACGGTGATCTCGTCGGCGCGCAGCGCGTCGCCCTCCGCCACCTGCGGCAGGCGGCGCTCGCGGTCGTCGAGCTCGGCGTTCGGGTCGTCGGCGCCTTCCACGTAGGCCTTCATGAAGCCGTGGAAGGTGATCGTCTTGCCGGAGGCCGTGAACTCGGCGTCGCGGCCGTCGGCCGCCCTGCCGCCGATCTTGACGGTGACGGAGTTGCCGACCGCGTCCTTCATCTGGGAGGCGACGGTGCGCTTCCAGATGAGCTCGTACAGGCGGAACTGGTCGCCGGTCAGGCCGGTCTCCGCCGGGGTGCGGAAACGATCACCCGAAGGCCGGATCGCCTCGTGCGCCTCCTGGGCGTTCTTGACCTTGCCGGCGTAGACGCGCGGCTTCTCCGGCAGGTAGTCGGCGCCGTACAGCTGCGTGACCTGCGCCCGCGCCGCCGACACGGCGGTGTCGGACAGCGTGGTGGAGTCCGTACGCATGTAGGTGATGAAGCCGTTCTCGTACAGCTTCTGCGCCACCTGCATGGTCGCCTTCGCACCGAAGCCGAGCTTGCGCGAGGCCTCCTGCTGGAGCGTGGTGGTGCGGAACGGTGCGTACGGCGAGCGGCGGTACGGCTTCGACTCGACCGAGCGGACGGCGAAGGACGTCTCGGCGAGCGCGGCGGCCAGGGCGCGGGCGTTCGCCTCGTCCAGGTGCAGCACGTCGCTCTTGAGCTGCCCGTTCGAACCGAAGTCGCGGCCCTGCGCGACCCGGCGGCCGTCGACGGTGTTCAGGCGGGCGACCAGGGTCGAGGGGTCGGAGGCGTCACCGGAGCGGCCGGTGGCGAAGGTGCCCGTCAGGTCCCAGTACTCGGCGGAGCGGAACGCGATGCGCTCGCGCTCCCGCTCGACGACGAGGCGGGTGGCGACGGACTGCACGCGGCCGGCCGACAGCCGGGGCATGACCTTCTTCCACAGGACCGGCGAGACCTCGTAGCCGTACAGGCGGTCGAGGATGCGGCGGGTCTCCTGGGCGTCGACCATGCGCTGGTTCAGCTCGCGCGGGTTGGCCACGGCGTCGCGGATCGCGTCCTTGGTGATCTCGTGGAAGACCATCCGGTGGACGGGGACCTTGGGCTTCAGGACTTCCTGGAGGTGCCACGCGATGGCCTCGCCCTCGCGGTCCTCATCGGTGGCGAGGAAGAGTTCGTCGGACTCGGCCAGCAGCTCCTTGAGCTTCCTGACCTGGGCCTTCTTGTCCGCATTGACGACGTAGATCGGCTGGAAGTCGTGCTCGACGTCCACGCCGAGGCGGCGCACCTCGCCCGTGTACTTCTCGGGCACCTCGGCGGCGCCGTTCGGGAGGTCGCGGATGTGCCCGACGCTCGCCTCGACGACGTATCCGGGCCCGAGGTAGCCCTTGATCGTCTTCGCCTTGGCAGGAGACTCGACGATGACGAGTCGGCGGCCGCCCTTTGCGGTCTCGCTAGTCGGGGACAACTTGGCTCTTCTCTCCGGTCGGCACTCGGTCGCAGTACGGCGACGCTGCGGAGTGTGACGGTACAACCCGCCCCCGTGTCAAACGGCAGAAGCCCGCAACGGCCACTCGAACGGTAACCCGACTAGTGCCATTCCTGCCGCCCGGATGCCGCCGTCGTCACCGGACCCGGACGTTCCCCACCCGTCCACGATCCCTTCGCGGCCCCTCCACCCGGCCTTCACCGGCCATGATCAGGACAATCTCGCCGGACCCGGAAACCGGCCGCCCCGGCGTGTCACACCCGGGTGAGGCACCACACCCCGAGCGCCAGCGACGCGGCCCCGGCCAGCAGCGCCACGGGGACCGCGACCGCGGGGCGCACGCCCTCCGCGACCGGCGCCCGGCGCACCGCGCAGGCCCCCGTCCAGGCCAGCAGCCCCACGCCGAACAGCATGAACGTCATCCCGGCGAAGACCGCGGGTCCGCTCTCCATGCCACGCTCCCTTCCCTCGCCGGGAGCGTGGCACGCGCCGCTGTACGGAGTACCGAAATCCCGGCGAACCCCGGGTGAACTCAGTCGCCGGCCGGAGCGGGCACCGGCTCCAGGAAGCCCTGCTCGACGAGCATCCGGATCGCCTCCGGCGTCCGGTCCCGCAGCATGACCGGGTCTTCCTGGACCAGCTGGGCGATCGCGTCCAGAATCCGCCCGGCGCTGAGTGAGCCGTCACACACTCCGGCGAATCCGGCCCCGACCGTGTCGACCTTGGTGGCCCGCAGCATTCCGCGCTGCTGGCGCAGCACCACGTGCTCCGGGTCCTCGGCACCCGGCATGCCGACCTGCTCCTGGACCACTTCCCCGGCCAGCCGGAAATGACCTTCGAGCAGTGCCGCGTCGTCGTGGCTGCGCAGGTAGTCCTGGCGCTCGAAGTGCGCCCGGACCGTGTCCCCGAGCGGCTGCTCTACGGGGTGCGGCCACTCCTCGATCACGATCGAGGGCTGCTGCGCACCGGACTTGCGCAGCGTGATCCAGCCGAATCCGACCCCCTTCGTCTTGCGGGCCTCGAACTCGTCGAGCCAGTCCTCGTACCGCCGCGCGTACTCCTGAGGGTCGGTGCGGTGGTCCCCCGCGTCTCTCAGCCACAGCTCGGCGTACTGGGTGACGTCCTGGACCTCGCGCTGCACGATCCACGCGTCGCAGCCCCGCGGCACCCAGGAGCGCAGCCGGTCCTGCCAGTCCTCGCCCTCGACGTGCTGCCAGTTGGCGAGGAACTGCGCGTACCCCCCGTCGTTCAGACGGGCGCCGGCCTGCTGCACCAGCGTCCGGCAGAGGTCGTCCCCGCCCATGCCGCCGTCGCGGTAGGTCAGCCGGGCTCCGGGCGAGATCACGAAGGGCGGGTTCGAGACGATCAGGTCGTACGTCTTCTCGCCCACCGGCTCGTACAGCGAGCCCGCCACCAGCTCGGCCGCGGGAGCGCCGGAGAGCGCAAGGGTCAGCCGGGTGAATTCCAGGGCGCGCGGGTTGACGTCCGTGGCGGTCACGCGGGTGGCGTGCTGAGCGGCGTGCAGCGCCTGGATGCCGGAGCCCGTACCGAGGTCGAGCGCGGAGTCGACGGGCCCCCGCACGGTGATCCCGGCCAGGGTGGTGGAGGCACCCCCCACGCCGAGGACCACGCCCTCGTCGCTGCTGCCGATCCCGCCGGCGCCGCCGACCGCGCACCCGAGGTCGGAGACGATGAACCAGTCCTCGCCGTCCGGTCCGCCGTACGGCCGTACGTCGACCCGGGCGTGGACCTCGTCCCCCTCGCGGCGCAGCCAGCCGTCGGCGAGGGCGTCCTCGACCGGCAGGGCGGCCGCCGCGTGCACGTACGGGACCGGCTGCTGGAGCAGGAACAGGCGGGTGAGGGTGGCCAGCGGGCCGTCCCCCCGGGTGGCACGGAGGGCGGGCACGGTCTCGCTGCGGGCCAGCGCGGCGTAGGCGGGGGCGCCGAGCAGGTCGAGCAGCCCGTCCGCGGTGAATCCCGCGGAGAGCAGGGCCGCGCGGAGCGAGGAGGCGCGGTCGGACGAGGGGAGGCTGGTGGTACTCACAACGCCCATTGTGTCGGCTGGCAGCGGGGATCGCTGCGAGCTGTCCACAGGCCCGCCGATTAGTAGTACCGGGGTGCACGGCTGCCGGTGTCCCGGGGTGCGGGACACCGGCAGCGGGAGGCGCGGTCCCTGCGGGGCTGCGGGCGTCAGCTCTGCCCGGGGCCGGGCGTCGCCGCCTCGGTCCGCTGGCAGCTCTTCTGGTTCTTCATCGCCTTGCCGAGCTCGCCCGACTGAAGCTTCGTCAGGGCCTCGTTGCCGCTCTTGCTGAGCTTGTCCAGCTCGGCGGCGATGTCCTTGAGCCCGTCCGCGAACTTGGCCTGGTCCTTGCTGTCCAGCCCGTCGACCCGCTTCTTGAGGGCCGCGTACGAGGTGGAGATGCCGTTGAGCTCCGCGACGGCGGCGTCCTGCGTCTTCTGCCCGTCCTTGACGGGCGGGACCCCGGCGCCCTGCACGGCCGCGCCCATCGCCTTGTACGCCTCGGACATGGACTGGAAGGCCGTGGAGTCGGTCTTCTGGACGACGTCGGCCTTGCTCTGGTCCGTGGTCTCCTTCTGGATCGCGGCGTTGGCGTCCTCGATCTTCTTGACCTGGGGCTGGACCTGGTCGCAGACCTTCTTGGCCCAGTCGTTGACCTTCTTCTCGTTGTCGTCGCCACAGCCGGACAGCACGAGTACCAGTACCGCACCGCCGGACACTGCGGACGCAAGCTTCTTGTTCACCGGATTGGTCCCTTCCAAGGCTCTCGGCCCCGGAACATACACGCCATCCCCGCGGGTACGCAGAAAGGCGGACGGACGGCGCGTCAGAGCGCGCCGCCCGTCCGCCGTTCGGGCCTGCCGGTGAGGTGTCAGGAAACCACTGCGGGATCGGGCTGCTGGGCCGCCCGCTCCGCAGTACCGCCGGCGTCGTCGCCGACCGCGATGCCGCGGCGCTTCGAGACGTACACGGCGCCGACGATGACTCCGATGGCGAGCACCGCGATGATCGCGCGCACCACCGGGCTGGTGTCGTCGCCGTAGCTGAACTGCACCACCGCGGGGGCGATGAGCAGCGCGACCAGGTTCATGACCTTGAGCAGCGGGTTGATGGCCGGGCCGGCGGTGTCCTTGAACGGGTCGCCGACCGTGTCGCCGATGACGGTCGCGGCGTGGGCCTCGCCGCCCTTGCCGCCGTGGTGCCCGTCCTCGACCAGCTTCTTCGCGTTGTCCCAGGCGCCGCCGGAGTTCGCGAGGAACACGGCCATGAGCGTGCCGCAGCCGATCGCGCCGGCGAGGAAGGCCCCGAGCGCGCCGACGCCGAGGCTGAAGCCGACGGCGATGGGCGTGAGCACGGCGAGCAGGCCGGGTGTGGCGAGCTCGCGCAGCGCGTCCTTGGTGCAGATGTCCACAACGCGCCCGTACTCGGGCTTCTCGGTGTAGTCCATGATCCCGGGGTGCTCGCGGAACTGCCGCCGGACCTCGTAGACCACCGCGCCCGCCGACCGGGAGACGGCGTTGATGGCGAGGCCGGAGAACAGGAACACGACGGCCGCACCGAGCATCAGCCCGACCAGGTTGTTCGGCTGGGCGATGTCCAGGCTGAGGTTCATCTCCCCGGCCTTGGCGCCGACCTCCTTGACGGCGTTGCTGATCGCGTCGTTGTACGAGCCGAACAGCGCGGCCGCGGCCAGTACCGCCGTCGCGATCGCGATGCCCTTCGTGATGGCCTTGGTGGTGTTGCCGACCGCGTCGAGGTCGGTGAGCACCTGGGCGCCCGCGCCCTCGACGTCGCCGGACATCTCCGCGATGCCCTGGGCGTTGTCGGAGACCGGCCCGAAGGTGTCCATCGCGACGATGACGCCGACGGTGGTGAGCAGGCCGGTGCCGGCCAGGGCGACCGCGAAGAGCGCCAGCATGATCGAGGTGCCGCCGAGCAGGAACGCTCCGTAGACGCCGAGGCCGATGAGCAGCGCGGTGTACACGGCGGACTCCAGGCCCACCGAGATGCCGGCCAGGATCACCGTGGCGGGGCCGGTCAGCGAGGACTTCCCGATGTCCCGGACGGGACGGCGGTTGGTCTCGGTGAAGTAGCCGGTGAGCTGCTGGATGAGCGCGGCGAGCACGATGCCGATGGCGACCGCGACGAGCGCGAGGATGCGCGGGTCGCCGCTGTGCGCGCTGATGGCCGCGTCCTCGACGCCTGCGAGCTCCTTGTAGGTGGCCGGCAGGTACGCGTAGACGGCGATGGCCACGAGCACCAGGGAGATCACGGCGGAGATGAAGAAGCCGCGGTTGATGGCGCTCATCCCGCTGCGGTCGGTGGCGCGCGGGGAGACCGCGAAGATGCCGATCATCGCGGTGACCACGCCGATGGCGGGCACGATCAGCGGGAAGGCCAGGCCCAGGTCGCCGAAGGCGGCCTTGCCGAGGATGAGCGCGGCGACGAGCGTGACGGCGTACGACTCGAAGAGGTCGGCCGCCATGCCCGCACAGTCGCCGACGTTGTCGCCCACGTTGTCGGCGATGGTCGCGGCATTGCGCGGGTCGTCCTCCGGAATGCCCTGCTCGACCTTGCCGACCAGGTCGGCGCCCACGTCGGCGGCCTTGGTGAAGATGCCGCCGCCCACACGCATGAACATCGCGATGAGCGCGGCGCCGAGGCCGAAGCCCTCCAGGACCTTGGGGGCGTCGGCGGCGTAGACCAGCACGACGCAGGAGGCTCCGAACAGACCGAGCCCCACTGTGAACATGCCGACCACGCCGCCCGTACGGAATGCGATCCGCATCGCCTTGTGGGCGACTGCGGTCAGATCCTTTTGCGGTTCTCCGGGTGCGGGAGTGGCCTCACGGGCGGCCGCGGCGACGCGGACGTTCGCCCGTACGGCCAGCCGCATGCCGATGTATCCGGTGGCCGCCGAGAACAGCGCGCCGACCAGGAAGAATGCGGAACGTCCGGCCCGCTGGGACCAGTCGTCCGCGGGAAGCAGGAAGAGCAGGAAGAACACCACGACGGCGAATACGCCCAGGGTGCGCAGCTGCCGGCCCAGATAGGCATTCGCGCCTTCCTGAACGGCCGCCGCGATCTCCTTCATTTTGTCGGTGCCTTCGTCGGCCGCGAGTACCTGGCGTACCAGGAGCTGCGCGACGACCAGGGCCGCCAGTGCCACGGCCGCGATCACCATCACGATGAGACGGTTGTCATCCGTGAGTACTGCCGCCGCGAGCTCGGCGGTGCGGGCTTGCTCGAGAGGGGTGAAGAGCCCCGTCATACGTCCTCCTTGACGTGATGAGCTCAAGATGTGGACGGATTGTAGGGAGCGTCACCTGATCAAAACAGTACGCGGGAAACGGAATTGGCGCGCTCTTGCTCCTCAGCAATTGATCGTCGCGCTTCTTTACCCTCGAAAGCGGTAATGGGGCAAAAGCATTGACGCCTGATCAGTGATCTAGAGAAATGAAAAAGGCCCTGCTCAGCAGGGCCTTGAATAAGATCGGAAGGTAGGACCGGAAATGATCTCAGAAAAATGATCTCCGGCTGCCGGACGATCCGCGAAGGGATCAGGGAAGTTCCGGAGTGTCGTACAGCGGCCAGCTCATCCGGATCACGCCGCCCGTCTCGTCGCTGGAGACGTCGACGTCGTCGACGAGCCCGCTGATCACGGCGAGCCCCATCTCGTCCTCACCGTCCGCATCGGCGTCGGCCGCGCCTTCGGTACGGGCGCCGTCGGGGCCCGCGCCGGCCGCCGCTCCCGGCACCCCGTCGCCGACCTCGATGGAGAAGACCTTCTCCTCGTCGGTGAGCTTGACCCGAACGGGTTCGGAGACGCCGTGGCCGCGGTGCAGGCCCACGGCGCGCGAGCAGGCCTCGCCGACGGCGAGCCTCACCTCGTCGAGCAGGGCTTCCTCCACCCCGGCCCGGCGCGCCACGGCGGCCGCGACGAGGCGGGCCGTCCTGACGTGTTCGGGCTGGGCGCTGAAACGGAGTTCAACGGTGGCCATGGGCTCCCCCTCGGACGTTCGGGCGTGCTCGGCAGGGGCACGGGCCTCTCGGCCCGGTGCCCCCACTCCTACTCCGGCTACTCCGGAAAGCGTCAGTCGGTGGCGCTGACGGCTTCGTCGACCGAGGTGTGGATCGGGAACACCTTGGTCAGCCCGGTGATGCGGAAGATCTTGAGAATGCGCTCCTGGTTGCACACCAGGCGCAGCGAGCCCTCGTGCGCCCGGACGCGCTTGAGGCCGCCCACGAGCACGCCGAGGCCGGTGGAGTCGAGGAAGTCCACCCGCTCCATGTCGACAACCAGGTGGTAGCTGCCGTCGTTCACCAACTCGACCAACTGCTCGCGCAGCTTGGGCGCGGTATACACATCAATCTCGCCACCGACCTCGACGACCGTACGGTCGCCGACAGTGCGAGTCGACAGGGACAGGTCCACGGATCCTCCAGCACCTTGCTATCGAGCGGCGCCCCCCAGGGGCCTCCCCATCCGAAGGTAGGGGACGGATTGGCAGCCGCGATGGCATTCAATCACTTACCGGCAGGCGCGCACGACGCCTTCAGTCCATTGTCCCGCACGCCGGTGACACACTCGGTTCCAATGGCCAACACTCACCGCCCCGGTCAGCCCACGGCAGCCGCGGACTCACGACCCTCTCCCGGCACGGTCCTGGACCGGCTCTCACGGGGGCCGGGCCGTGCTGCGCGCATCACCCATACGGAGCATTTGCCCCCTCGGGAGGGCCGCCATGCAGTCTGGCCCGATCGCATCCGAACGGATGTCGTAGCCGCCATTCAGCAGGCGGGCATCGAGCACCCGTGGGAGCACCAGGCAGCGGCTGCCGAGCTCGCCCTCGACGGCGAGTCGGTGGTCGTGGCCACCGGCACCGCCTCGGGAAAGTCGCTCGCCTACCTCGCCCCGGTCCTCAGCGCCCTGGCGGACGGCGCCGCCGCGCCCAACGGCAGGGGCGCCACCGCGCTCTACCTCGCCCCCACCAAGGCCCTCGCCGCCGACCAGCGGCGCGCCGTACGGGAGCTGGCCGCCCCGCTGGGCAACGCCGTCCGCCCCGCGGTGTACGACGGCGACACGCCGGTCGAGGAACGCGAATGGGTCCGGCAGTACGCCAACTACGTCCTGACCAACCCCGACATGCTGCACCGCGGGATACTGCCCGCCCACCCCCGCTGGTCCTCCTTCCTGCGCACCCTGCGTTACGTGGTCGTCGACGAGTGCCACACCTACCGCGGCGTGTTCGGCTCCCACGTCGCCCAGGTCCTGCGCCGTCTGCGCCGCATCTGCGCCCGCTACGGCGCGCACCCGGTCTTCCTCCTCGCCTCGGCCACCGCGAGCAACCCCGCGGTGGCCGCGAGTCGCCTGACCGGCCTGCCGGTCACCGAGATCACGGACGATGCCTCGCCCCGCGGCGAGGTGGTCTTCGCCCTCTGGGAGCCCCCGCTCACCGAGCTCCAGGGCGAGAAGGGCGCCCCGGTGCGCCGTACCGCCACCGCCGAGACCGCCGAGCTCCTCACCGACCTCGCCGTGCAGGGCGTCCGCACGGTCGCCTTCGTCCGCTCCCGGCGCGGCGCGGAGCTGATCGCCCTGATCGCCCAGGAGCGCCTGGCGGGCGTGGACGGCTCCCTGCCCGCCCGGATCGCCGCCTACCGCGGTGGCTACCTCCCCGAGGAGCGCCGGGCCCTGGAGCGGGCCCTGCACTCCGGGGAGCTGCTGGGCCTGGCCGCCACCACGGCCCTGGAGCTCGGCGTGGACGTCTCCGGGCTGGACGCCGTCCTGATCGCCGGATACCCGGGCACCCGGGCCTCCCTGTGGCAGCAGGCCGGCCGCGCGGGCCGCTCCGGCCAGGGCGCCCTGGCCGTGCTGATCGCCCGCGACGACCCGCTGGACACGTACCTCGTGCACCACCCCGAGGCCCTCTTCCAGCGGCCCGTGGAAGCCACCGTCCTCGACCCCGACAACCCGTACGTCCTGGCCCCGCACCTGTGCGCGGCGGCCGCCGAGCTCCCGCTGACCGAGGCCGACCTGGAGCTCTTCGGCCCGGCGGCCCCCGGCCTCCTGCCCCAGCTGGAGGCTGCGAAGCTGCTCCGCAGGCGGGCCACGGCCTGGCACTGGACCCGGCGCGAGCGGGCGTCCGACCTCGCCGACATCCGCGGCGGGGGCGGCAGCCCAGTACAGATCGTGGAGGCGTCGACCGGCCGGCTGCTGGGGACCGTGGACGAGTCCGCCGCCCACACCGCCGTCCACGACGGGGCCGTCCACCTCCACCAGGGCCGCACGTACCTGGTGCAGCACCTCGACCTGAACGACCCGCACGGCCCGGTCGCCCTCGTCGAGGAGGCCAGCCCGCCGTTCAGCACCACCGCCCGCGACACCACCTCCATCTCCGTCCTGGAGACCGAGACCGAGATCCCCTGGGGGCAGGCCCGGCTCTGCTACGGCTCCGTCGAGGTCACCAATCAGGTCGTCTCCTACCTGCGCCGCAAGCTGATCACCGGCGAGGTGCTCGGCGAGGCCAAGCTCGACCTGCCGCCGCGCACCCTGCGCACCCGCGCCGTGTGGTGGACGGTCACCGAGGACCAGCTCGACGAGGCCCGGATCAACCCGGAGATCCTCGGCGGCGCCCTGCACGCCGCGGAGCACGCCTCCATCGGCCTCCTCCCGCTCTTCGCCACCTGCGACCGCTGGGACATCGGCGGCGTGTCCGTGCCGCTCCATCCCGACACCCTCCTTCCGACGGTCTTCGTCTACGACGGCCACCCCGGCGGCGCCGGATTCGCCGAACGGGCCTTCCACACCGCCCGCGAGTGGCTCACCGCCACCCGCGACGCGATCGCCGCCTGCGAATGCGAGGCGGGCTGCCCGTCCTGCATCCAGTCCCCCAAGTGCGGCAACGGCAACGACCCCCTCCACAAGCGCGGCGCCGTCCGCCTCCTCACCCGGCTGCTGGCCTCCGCCCCGCCGCCCCCTCCGGACGACCATGACCGGGCAGCCCCTCCGGACCCGGCCCCCCGGCCGGACTGAACGGCCCTCCCGGCGGAGGACGCCCGCTCGGGTGATCCGGCGGGGCTGGCGGGCCCTCGCGGGCTGCAGGGGCTTCCTCCGCAGGGCCCGCACGGGAGCGGACCTCCGGGGCGAACGGCCCCCTCACGACGCGGGCCCTGACGTCCGCCACCTCACCGGTCACCACGCACTCCACCAACAGCGCCCCCTGTTCCCGCGCCACCCGCACCGCCGTTCCGCAGGCTGCCTCGGCGCCCTCCGTCCACCGCGTCGCCGCGGCGAGGGCCGCCAGGTCCGCCGCCGCGGCCGCCCGGTGCCGCGCCACCACCACCTGCCCCAGCGTGAGCACCCCGCCGAAGACCGCGCACAGCGCGCAGGCCACCAGCGCCGCCCACACCGTGGCCGACCCCCGGTCCCGACCCCGATCCCCGGTCACGGCCCCACCCCCACGGTGTCCTCGGCGAGCGCCACCGCCTCCGCCCCGAGCCGCACCCGCAACGCCGCCGGGCCCGGAGCGGGGGCCTCCACGCGCACCCGCCACAGCTCCCCGGAGCGCTCCAGGGCGATCCGCGCCCCGTCGGGGGCCGACTCCCGCGCGATGGCCACCGCCCGCGCGGGCGGTTCCGAGCGGGCCGCCGCCCGGGCCCCGGCCCGGGCGGCGTCCACACACCGGATCTGCGCGGCAGCCGCCAGCAGCGCCCACACGAGCACCGTCGCGAGGACGACCAGAGCCGGCAACACCAACGCCGCCTCGGCGGTCACGTAGCCCCGGTCAGAACGGCGCATCGAGCGCCTTCCCGATCGTCGACTGCAACGCCGTCGACACCACTTCGCTCGTGACGACCTTGTAGAGCACCGCGGCGAAGGCACACGCGGCGATCGTCCCCATCGCGTACTCCGATGTCGACATTCCGGCGTCCCGCCGCCGTCCGTCCACCGCCGCCCGCAGCCGAACCTGCACCCGCACCCACATCCGCGTCCCCGTCCACATCGCCATCCGCATGGCTGCCTCCTTCGTGTTCGCATCGCTTGAATCTGCCTCGTCCCCGGACCGGCTCACCGGCCCGAGAGCAGACCGGACGCCAGTCCGATCACCACGGGCGCCACCCCGACCGCGAGGAACGCGGGCAGGAAGCACAGCCCCACCGGGGCCGTGATCAGCACCGCGGCCCGCTGGGCGCGGGCGGCCGCCGCCCGTGCCCGGTCCTCCCTCAGGCCGGCCGCGAGCCGGGACACCGGTTCCGCGGCCGGGGCCCCGGTCCGGGCGGCCCGCTCCAGGCAGTCGGCCAGCGGCCGGGCACCCGGTATCTCCGCCAGCCGGCCCCAGGAGACCCCCGGCTCACCGCCGAGCCGCAGCTCCGCTCCGGCGTGCGCCAGCCGCTCGCCCACCGGGCCGCCCAGCGACTCGCCGACCACCTCCGCCGCCTCGCGAGGGCTCGCCCCCGCCGCCAGACAGGCCCCCAGCAGGTCGGCCGCGAACGGCAGCTGACGGGCCGTCTCCCGCAGGTCCACCCGCTCACGCGGCGCCCGGGACTGTCTGTGCCGCACCAGCCACGCCGCCCCCGCGCCGACCAGCACCCCCGTCATCCCGCCGACCAGCAGCCACCCGAGGGCCAGGGCGCCCAGCGGGCCCCACGCCGTACCCGCCCAGGCCCGCGCCCGCGCGCCCACCAGCGGACGCCGCGCCACCGGGCCCCGGGGGAGGAGGCCGGCCAGCCTGCGGCGAGCCGCCCGGTCCCGGAACCACCCGGACAGCGCCCACGCCACCCACACCGCTGCCGCCACGAGCGCGAGCGTCGTCCCCAGCCTGTGGACCACCGGGCCGCTCACGCCCGCTCCCCCGCCCGTACGATCCGCCACGCCCAGCCCAGCCCCAGGGCCTCCAGCACCGCTCCGGCCAGCAGGCACCCCAGGCCCATCGGGGTGTGCAGCAGTACCCGCAGCGGATCCGCTCCCAGCGCGGTGCCGATGAGCAGGGCCACCACCGGCAGCAGCGCCAGCACCACCGCAGTCGACCGCGCACCCGCCAACTGCGCCCGCAGCGACTCCCGCTGGTCCCGCTCGGCGCGCAACGCCCGCTCCAGCCGGTCCAGCCCGGCCGCCAGACCCGCGCCGCCGTCCACCGACACCCGCCAGCACGCGGCCATCCCCGCCAGCCCTTCCGCGCCGGGCTCCCTCGCCGCCTGCCGCAGGGCCTCGGGCACATCGCCTCCGAACGCCGCCGCGGCAAGCACCGCCGCCTCCGCCGGACCCGGCCCGCCGGGACCCGCCACGGAACCCCGCAACGCAGCCGTCAGCGCCTGCCCGGGCTGAAGCCCGGCCCGCAACTCCGCGGCGACCGCGGCGCACATGGACACCACCTCCGCGGCCCGCTCCCGGCGCTCCGCGGCGAGCGCCCGGGCCCGCAGCCACCGCCGCACCAGCGGCACCCCCAACGCCCCCGCCAGCAGGGGGATCACCGACTCCGCGGCCACGGCGACCAGCAGGCCCGCCGCCAGACACGCCCACTCCTGCCGCCCCCGCACCCGCTCGGCCAGACGCGCCGCCCACGGCTGCCACGCCGGGACGGGCCGTGCCACCGGCCCGCCGCCGGCCAGCAGCAGCCTGGCCCGCCGCGGCGCCGTCTCCCGGCCGCCCAGCAGCCATGCCGCCCCGGCGCACAGCAGCGCCAGGGTCAGCGGCAGCGAGGCCGCCGTCCCCGCCCCGCTCACCGGACACCGCCGCCCAGCAGCGGACGCAGCAGCTCCCAGCCGCGCTCGCGGACGAATCCCCGGGCACCCCAGCGCAGGGCGGGCACCGTCACGACCAGCCCAGCCGGATCCCGCTCCAGCGCATGCACCTCGGCCACCCGCCGCCGCCCGGTACGGTCCCGCACGAGATGCACCACCACCGACAGTGCGGCCGCCAATTGGCTGTGCAGCGCGGCCCGGTCCAGCCCGGCGGCCGTCCCCAGCGCCTCCAGCCGGGCCGGGACGTGCGCGGCGGCGTTGGCGTGCACCGTGCCGCAGCCGCCCTCGTGACCCGTGTTCAGAGCAGCCAGCAGGTCGGCCACCTCGGCGCCCCGCACCTCGCCCACCACGAGCCGGTCGGGCCGCATCCGCAGGGCCTGGCGCACCAGGTCAGCGAGGGTGACCAGGCCGGCCCCTTCCTGGTTGGCGGGCCTCGTCTCCAGCCGCACCACGTGCGGGTGGTCCGGGCGCAGTTCGGCCGAGTCCTCGGCCAGTACGATCCGCTCGCCCGGCCCCACCAGCCCGAGCAGCGCGCTCAGCAGCGTGGTCTTCCCCGTGCCCGTGCCGCCGCTGATCACGAAGGACAGCCGCGCCTCGACCAGCGCGCGCAGGACCCGCTGGCCGCCCGGCGGCAGCGTGCCCGCGGCCACCAGCTCCTCCAGCGTGAAGGCGCGCGGCCGCACGACCCGCAGCGACAGGCAGGCCGACCCGACCGCCACCGGCGGCAGCACCGCGTGCAGCCGGGTCCCGTCGGGCAGCCGGGCGTCCACCCAGGGCCGGGCGTCGTCCAGCCTGCGGCCCGCCACGGAGGCGAGGCGCTGTGCGAGCCGGCGGACCGCCTCCGCATCGGCGAACCGCACCCGCGTCAGCTCCAGCCCGCCGCCCCGGTCCACCCACACCCGGTCGGGGGCCGCCACCAGCACGTCGGTCACGCCGGGATCTGCGAGCAGGGGCTCCAGCGGCCCCGCGCCCACCAGCTCCGAACGCAGCTCCCGGGCCGCCCCGAGCACTTCCGTGTCGCCGAGCAGCCTCCCCTGGGCGCGCAGCGCGGCCGCCACGCGGGCCGGGGTCGGTTCCGCGCCGCTCTCCGCGAGCCGCTGCCGCACCGCGTCCAGCAGTCCCGCGCTCATGCCGCACCCCCGCCGGACAGCGCCCGCGTCCAGAACTCCGTGCAGAAGCGGGACAGCGGCCCGCGTGCCCTGAAGCCGGGCGGTTCCCCTGATTCCAGGGCCTCCCGCAGTCCCCCTTCGGCGGGCAACTCGCCCGCGAGCGGCAGGTTCAGCAGCCCCGCCACGGCCTCGGCGTCCAGGCCCGCGGGGTACGGCCCCCGCACCACGGCGCGCAGGTCGCGGGCCACCATTCCGGCCGCTCCGGCCACCCGGCTGGCCGCGGCGACCGTGCGCAGCCCGGCGGGAACCACCAGCAGGCCGAGGTCCAGCTGTGCGAGCACTTCCCCGACGCCCTCGTCGACCCTGCGGGGCAGGTCGACGACGACAACTCCGCCCCGCCTGCGGGCGGCTGACAGTACGGATCGCATGGCCGAGGGCGGTACGACGACCCGGTCGCCGCGGTCCCAGCTCAGCACCCGCAGGGAGTGCAGCTCGGGCAGGGACTCCTCCAGGGCCCCGCCGCCGACCCGGCCGCGGGAGGCCGCGAAGTCCGGCCAGCGCAGCCCCTCTGCGGTCTCGCCGCCGAGCAGGACGTCCAGTCCGCCGCCCAGCGGGTCGCCGTCGATCAGCATGGTCCGCTCTCCCGCCCGGGCGGCGGCGACCGCGAGGGCGCAGGCGAGTGTGGAGGCGCCCGCTCCGCCGCTGCCGCCGATCACGCCGACGGCCAGCGCCTGCTTCCCGGCCCCTTCCGCGACGTCGGCGATGCGGTCCACGAGCCAGGACTCCGAGTCGGGCAGCCGCAGCACTTGCTCGGCACCGATCTCCACTGCCCGCTGCCACACCCCGGGGTCGTCCTGGTCGCGGCCGACGAGCAGCACCCCGCTGCGGCGCGGCGCACCGCACACGCGTCCGGCCGCGTCGTCCCCGACGAGGACAAGCGGAGCCGTCTCCCAGGCGGATCCGACCCGCCCGCTGCCCCCTCCGCCGCTCCCGGGACCGGCGCCCGCGCCGTCTCCAACATCCTCGAATGCCCGCGGGTCGCCCGTGTCCGGCTTCGGCGCCCGCTCCGGCACCGAGTGGTGCACCCAGGGCTCGGCGCCGGCCGCCGCACACAGCCTCAACAGGTCGTCGAGGAGGTCGGGGTCCTCCGTGATGATCAGTGGCGCGCCCGCCCGCGCCTCGGTGGCGCCTGCCCGCCCCCACCGCTCGCCCGGCCCACGCGACTTCGTTCCGGCCACGGTCTCCGCCTCCTTCTCGCTGCAAATCCCACAGCCGTGGACTTCACGGCCGGAATCACCGTGCAGCGATCCGGAATAGAAAGTGGATCTTGAACGAAATCTGTGGACAGCGAAGAAGCTGTGAATATCCCGCTCACTCTTTCCAGCGCCTTCCGGAGCGCACTGGAATCGTCACTCACTGTTACGCGTAAGGGCAGAGTGAGGGTGCGCGCCGCAGCGAGGCGGCAAACGAGAGGGGAGTTCTGAGCGGTCGCCGACGACCAGGCAGCGGACGAAAACGCGTCCGGACATGCGACGACCCCCGCCGGGGGGGAGAGCGGGGGTCGTCCCCACGGTCCGACTCGGGGGGGGAGGAGCCAGACCGGGTTAGCACGGTCGCGAACGATCCGTGACTTCCATGGTGTACCCGAGAGCCTTCTCAGGCAAACCCACGCGCCACACCTTACGCCGAATGGTGGGCGCATATGCTCTGGTCGTGGAAAACCACTCCTTGCCCCGCACAGCCGCCTTCTTCGACCTGGACAAGACGGTCATTGCGAAGTCGAGCACGCTGACCTTCAGCAAGTCCTTCTACCAGGGCGGCCTGATCAACCGCCGCGCCGTACTGCGCACCGCGTACACGCAGTTCATCTTCCTGGCCGGCGGAGCCGACCACGACCAGATGGAGCGCATGCGCGAATACCTCTCCGCCCTCTGCAAGGGGTGGAACGTGCAGCAGGTGCGGGAGATCGTCGCCGAGGCGCTGCACGACCTCATCGACCCGATCATCTACGACGAGGCCGCGTCCCTGATCGAAGAGCACCACACCGCCGGCCGCGACGTGGTGATCGTCTCGACGTCCGGCGCCGAGGTGGTCGAGCCGATCGGCGAGATGCTCGGCGCCGACCGCGTCGTCGCGACCCGCATGGTCGTCGGCGAGGACGGGTGCTTCACCGGCGAGATCGAGTACTACGCCTACGGCCCGACCAAGGCCGAGGCCGTGCGCCAGCTGGCCGAGTCCGAGGGCTACGACCTGGCCCGCTGCTACGCGTACAGCGACTCGGCCACGGACGTGCCGATGCTGGAGGCCGTCGGCCACCCGCACGCGGTGAATCCGGACCGCGCACTGCGCCGCGAGGCAGCGGCGCGGGACTGGCCGGTCCTGGTCTTCAACCGGCCCGTGCGGCTCAAGCAGCGCCTGCCCGGGTTCTCGATGCCGGCCCGGCCGGCGCTCGTGGCCGCGGCCGCCGTGGGCGCCGCCGCGGCCACGGCGGGGCTGGTCTGGTACGCGAGCCGTCGCCGCGCGAGCGCCCTGGCCTCCGTCGGCCCGGCCTGATCCGGCTACGGGTTTGCGGCCCGGGCGTGCGCGCCCGGGCCACCGCCTGACCTGCGACGACACCGAATGTCGGATTCCTCCCGAAGCGTCCGGGAAAGTAAAGAAGTGCGGCAAAGGGTTCCACTTACCCCCAAACCGCGGTACAAAGGATTCACGGCCCGCGAGACCGAAGAACATCCGAGAGGATCATCTTTAGAACGCAGCAAGGCCCCACGGACCGAAGCATGAACGCCGAGCACCCACGCGACGTCGACCCGTCGATTACGGGCCAGCCGCACCAGGTGACGGGCAAAGCTCCCGACCTGATGGGCAACCATCGAGGACGCTTGGTAACTGGGCGTAAGTGCCAGCGGCGACACCATGAGCAGTACGGTGTCGCCGCAACCCTTTGTCCGGCAACCCTCAGGCCGCGCCGCGCTGGAGGGCCTCGCACACGGCCGTCGACTCCCGCACCCCGAGTTCGACCGCCCGCCCGCAGTGCGCGATCCAGGCGCCCATCCCCTCGGCAGTGCCGGAGGCGTAGCCGTCGAGCGCGGCCAGGTACGCCTCCCGCCCCAGCTCCGCATGGCCGACCTCCGCCGGGCAGATGGCCTTCGGGTCCAGCCCGCTGCCGATCAGCACGATCCGCTCCGCAGCCCGCGCCACGAGGCCGTTGTACGAGCCGAAGGGTCGCAGCGCCATCAGCTCGCCGTGGACCACGGCCGCCGTCACCAGCGCCGGAGCCGAACCACCCCCGATGATCACCTCGGCGAGGCCGTCGAGCCGGCCCGCCATCTCCGCCGCGTCCGGCAGCGGCAGCCGTACCAGCGGCTCGTCCACGGGCTCACCCGCGAGCCGGGGCCGGCCCACCGTGTCGTCCGGGGCCGCGCCGCCCGCCGCCACCAGGTGCAGGCGCGCCAGGACCCGCAGCGGCGACTGCCGCCAAATGCTCAGCAGCTGCCCGGATTCCGCGGTGAGCCGCAGCGCCGCGCCCACGGTCCGCGCCTCGGCGTCGGCGCTGAAGTCCGTACGCCGGCGCACCTCCTCGAGCGCCCAGTCCGCACCGGCGAGCGCCGCGCTCCCGCGCGCTCCGCGCAGCGCCGCCTCCGAGGTGATCTCCGCACTGCGCCGGCGCATCACGCGGTGCCCGTAGACCCGGTCCACGGCCTTGCGCACGGAATCCACGGACTCGGACACGCCGGGCAGGGAGGCCAGTGGGGCCAGGGGGTCGGCTGACGTACTCATAGGTAGGGAGCCTACGCATCCATAGCACCCGCCCCACGTTGGAGTGGTCTTCTTCACTCACCTCGACCACCCCGCGCGATCAGACCACTACGCTTGGTGAACATGAAGATCGCTTTCGTGGGAAAGGGAGGCAGCGGCAAGACCACGCTGTCGTCCCTCTTCATCCGCCACCTCGCTTCCAATGAGGCCCCCGTCGTCGCGGTGGACGCCGACATCAACCAGCACCTGGGGGCCGCGCTCGGCCTCGACGAGCCGGCCGCCGCGGAGCTGCCGGCCCTGGGCGCTCACCTGCCGCTGATCAAGGACTACCTGCGGGGGTCGAACCCGCGGATCGCCTCCGCCGAGACCATGATCAAGACCACCCCGCCCGGGGCCGGCTCCCGGCTACTGCGGGTCTGCGAGGACAACCCGGTGTACGAGGCCTGCGGCCGCCGGGTCGCGCTCGACGGCGGCTCCGTCCTCCTGATGGCCACCGGGCCGTTCACGGACGCCGATCTCGGCGTGGCCTGCTACCACTCCAAGGTCGGCGCGGTGGAACTGTGCCTGAACCACCTGGTCGACGGCCCGGACGAGTACGTGGTCGTCGACATGACGGCGGGTTCCGACTCCTTCGCCTCCGGCATGTTCACCCGCTTCGACATGACCTTCCTGGTCGCCGAGCCGACCCGCAAGGGCGTGTCCGTCTACCGCCAGTACAAGGAGTACGCGCGGGACTTCGGCGTCGCCCTGAAGGTCGTGGGGAACAAAGTGCAGGGCGAGGACGACCTCGAATTCCTGCGCGCGGAGGTCGGCGAGGACCTGCTGGTGACGGTCGGGCACTCCGACTGGGTGCGGGCGATGGAGAAGGGCCGGCCGGCCGACTTCGACCTGCTGGAGGCCGCCAACCGGCTCGCCCTCCAGACCCTCCAGGACACGGTGGACGACTCCCACGCGCGGCGCGACTGGGCCCGCTACACCGAGCAGATGGTGCACTTCCACCTCAGGAACGCGGAGAGCTGGGGGAACGCGAAGACCGGGGCCGACCTGGCGGGGCAGGTCGATCCCGGTTTCGTGCTGCACGAGGAGCTGGGAACGGTCAGCCCTCCTCGGTCTGCTCCCCGCTCTGCTCCGCGGACTGCTCCGACGCCTGCTCCTCAGCCTGCTTGACGGCCGCGGGGGCCGACGGCTGGACGGCGGGGCCCTTCGTCAGGAACTTCGCCCAGCCCTCCTTCGGCGCCTCGCCGACGTCGAGGGTGCGCATCCACGCCAGGACCTTCGGGTCCTGGACGTCCAGCCAGTCGGCCAGCTCCCGGAACGGCACGCAGCGCACGTCCTTCTGGGTGCAGACGCCCTTGATGGTCTCCTCGACGGCGCGCATGTAGGTGCCGCCGTTCCAGGACTCGAAGTGGTTGCCGATGATCAGGGGCGCGCGGTTGCCCTGGTAGGCCCGGTCGAAGGCCTTGAGCAGTCCGTCACGCATCTGGTCGCCCCAGTACCGGTGCTGCGAGGGGTCGCCCTGTGAGGTAGTCCCGGACTGGTTGACCATGTAGTTGTAGTCCATGCTCAGCGTTTCGAAGGCGCGCCCGGGCAGGGGGACGAGCTGCAGCGGCAGGTCCCACAGGCCGTCGGTCCGCTTCGGCCAGATCTGCTTGCTGATGCCGCTGGAGTCGTAGCGGAAGCCCATCTGCTTCGCGGCGAGCATGAAGTTCTTCTGGCCTTCGAGGCACGGGGTGCGGGCGCCGATGAGCTCCTTGTCGTAGTCGAAGGGCAGCGCCTTCTCCGTCTTGAGCCCGGAGTTGGTCTTCCAGTTCTTGACGAAGGACTTCGCCTGGATGATCTCGCTCTTCCACTCGTCGACGGACCAGGTCCCGACGCCGCCCTCGGGTCCGCAGAAGTGGCCGTTGAAGTGGGTGCCGACCTCGTTGCCGTCGAGCCAGGCGCCGCGCAGGTGGGCCGCGGTCTGCTTGATGCCTTCGAGGTCCCCGAAGCCGATGTCGGAGCGTCCGGCCGCGTGCTGGGGCGGGTCGTAGAGGTGCCGCTTCTCCTCGGGGAGCATGTACACGCCGCTGAGGAAGTACGTCATGCGGGCGTTGTACTTCTTGCCGACCTCGCGGAAGTGCGAGAAGAGCTGCTGGCTGTCCTCGCCGGCGCCGTCCCAGGAGAAGACGACGAACTGCGGCGGCTTCTCGCCGGGCGCGAGCTTCCTGACGGGTACGACGTTCGGCTGGGAGCCGGTGTACGAGGTCGAGCCGTCACCGATCAGCTGGAGCACGCTGCCGGGCGCGGGGGCGGCCGGGGCGCCCTTGAGCGGGGCATCGGGCTTCCCTGCACCGGGCCGCCCGCCGGGGGCCTCCTGACTCGAACAGCCCGCTGCGGCCATGACGAGTGCCGTGGCGACCAGGCCACCGGCGATCTTCTTCGAGGCGGCCATCATCCGCCCACCCTCTTCCTTGCAGGTCGTCCGCGTGAGTTCCGCCGGTCAGGCGGGCCGCTGCAACGTCGCACGAGGGTGCGATCGGAATTGGCATGACAAGCCGGAAAAGATGCTTATTCACACGCGAGGGTGACTATCTAAGCCATTTGCACGCTTTGTCCCACTACCGTCTTTACTCTGCATTACGATCCATTTACCGAGTGTTGAGAATCCCGCCGCTTCACCCCCTTCCCCGGAGGAGACGGGAACCATGTCCACACGCATCGACCGCTCGCCACGGGCCGCGGACCTCTCCGCGTCCATCGCCGTGTTCCTGATCGCGCTGCCACTGTCACTCGGCATCGCGCTGGCCACCGGAGCCCCGCTCCAGGCGGGGCTGGTGGCCGCGGCCGTCGGCGGAATCGTCGCCGGCCGGCTGGGCGGCGCACCGCTCCAGGTCAGCGGCCCGGCAGCCGGACTGACCGTCGTCACCGCCGAGTTGATCCAGCGGTACGGCTGGCGCACCACCTGCGCCATCACCGTGCTCGCCGGCGTCGCCCAGCTCGGCCTGGCCCTGCTGCGCACGGCCCGGTCCGCCCTGATGGTCAGCCCCGCGATCGTGCACGGAATGCTCGCGGGCATCGGCGTGACGATCGCCCTCGCCCAGCTGCACATCGTGCTCGGCGGCAACCCCCAGAGCTCCTCGATCGCCAACGTGATGGGCCTGCCGGCCCAGTTGGCCGACCTCCACCCGGTGGCGCTCGGCACCAGCCTGCTCACCCTTCTGGTGTTCCTGGCCTGGCCGCGGCTGCCCGGACGGGCCGGAGAGGCACTGCGCAAGATCCCCGCCGCGCTGGCCGCGGTGGCCTCCGCCACGGCCGTCGCCGCGCTCGCCGGACTCAGCCTGCCCCGGGTGGACCTGCCCTCCTGGAGCAGCCACGCCTTTCCGGAGATGCCCGAAGGCCCCGTGCTGGGCCTCATCGCCGCCGTACTGACCATCACCCTGGTCGGCAGCGTGGAGTCGCTGCTGTCCGCGGTCGCCACCGACAAGCTGATCGCCTCCGAGCGCGGCACCGACCGACCGCCGCGCGCCGACCTCAACCGCGAACTGCGCGGCCAGGGGGCGGCCAACATCGTCTCCGGCGCCCTCGGCGGGCTCCCGATCACCGGCGTCGCCGTGCGCAGCGTGGCGAACGTCAAGTCCGGTGCGGTCAGCCGCCGGTCGACGATGCTGCACGGCACATGGGTGCTGCTCGCAGCCGGACTGCTGGTGCCCGTACTGGACCTGATCCCGCTGGCCTCGCTCGCCGCGCTGGTGATGGCCGTGGGCGTGCAGATGGTGAACATCACCCACATGCGCAGCGTCACGCGCCACCGCGAGGTGCTGGTGTACGTGACGACCACGGTGGCCGTGGTGCTGGTGGGCGTCCTGGAAGGCGTGGCGGTCGGCATCGCGGTGGCGGTCGCGGTCGCCCTGCACCGGCTGACCCGGACCCGGATCACCGAGGAGGTCCACGACGGCGTCCACCACGTACACGTGCGCGGGCAGTTGACGTTCCTGGCGGTGCCCCGGCTGAGCCGGGCGCTGGGCCAGCTCCCGTCGGACGCGGCCGTGACGGTGGAGCTGGACGGCTCCTTCATGGACCACGCGGCGTTCGAGACGCTCCAGGACTGGCAGAACTCCCATACGGCGCAAGGCGGCACGGTCGAGGTCACCGGGCGTTCCGGGACGCGGCTGGCCGAGCCTGGCCGGGGGCCGCGCGGGGCCCATCCGTGCTGCCGGCCGTGGACGCCGTGGCAGAACCACTGCGACCACCGGCGGATTCCGGCGGCCGCCACCGCGCCGCGGCGCGGGGCGGGCCAACTGGCCAGCGGGATCAGCGCATTCCAGCGGGACACGGCGCCGCACGTGCGGGACGAGCTGGCCCGGCTGGCGCGCGATGGGCAGCGACCCTCGCAGCTCTTCCTGACCTGCGCCGATTCCCGGCTGGTCACCAGCATGATCACGGCGAGCGGGCCGGGGGACCTCTTCACGGTGCGCAACGTCGGCAATCTGGTGCCGCTGCCCGGCGCGGAGTCGACCGACGACTCGGTCGCGGCCGCGATCGAGTACGCCGTGGACGTCCTCCAGGTCGACAGCATCACGGTCTGCGGCCACTCCGGCTGCGGGGCGATGCAGGCGCTGCTGAACACCGTGCCCGGGCTGCCGACGACCCCGCTGCGCCGCTGGCTGCGGCACGGGCTGCCCAGCCTGGAGCGGATGGCCGGCGGGAAGCAGCCGTGGGCGCGGATCTCGGGACGGCTGCCGGCCGATGCGGTCGAGCAGCTCTGCCTGACCAACGTCGTCCAGCAGCTGGAGCACCTGAAGGCGCACGAGTCGGTGGCCAGGCGGCTCGCCGAGGGCACGCTCGAACTGCACGGGATGTACTTCCACGTCGGCGAGGCCCAGGCGTACCTGCTCACCGAAGGTGACGGCTTCTTCGACAACCACGTCTTCGCTCAGGTCCAGCCGGAGGCCGGGCACGCCGCGGCCGGTTCCGGCGCGGCCTCCGTCCTCAGCCGGCCGGAGCAGGCGGGACCGTCGGGATTGCGCCAATCTGAGCTGGAAGAAGCCCCTGCCTGAACCAGAGCCGCCCCCGGCTCGTGAGACCGTATGGCCCCTTCCCGCACCCTGCAGCGGGGAGGGGCCGTCCGCGTGTGCGGACTCCCGCCGGACCGCCCGCGGTCCACGCAGGACCACATAGGTCTAAACCAATTTCCGGTTACCCCTTGTCACCTGGGCATCTGACTGATGAGCTATGCCCGGGACACAACGGACACCCTGGGAAAGGGAGATGTCGTGAGCAACGAAAGCCTGGCCAATCTGCTCAAGGAAGAGCGGCGGTTCGCACCGCCCGCCGATCTGGCCGCCAACGCCAACGTGACGGCGGAGGCATACACCCAGGCCGAGGCGGACCGGCTGGGCTTCTGGGCCGAGCAGGCCCGACGGCTGACCTGGGCCACCGAGCCGACGGAGACGCTCGACTGGACCAACCCGCCCTTCGCGAAGTGGTTCGCGGACGGCAAGCTGAACGTCGCGTACAACTGCGTCGACCGCCACGTCGAGGCCGGCCACGGCGACCGCGTCGCCATCCACTTCGAGGGCGAGCCCGGCGACAGCCGCGCGATCACCTACGCCGAGCTCAAGGACGAGGTCTCCAAGGCCGCCAACGCCCTCACCGAGCTGGGCGTGCAGGCCGGCGACCGGGTCGCGGTCTACCTGCCGATGATCCCCGAGGCGGTCGTGGCCATGCTGGCTTGTGCCCGTGTGGGCGCCGCGCACTCCGTGGTCTTCGGCGGCTTCTCCGCCGACGCCGTCGCCTCCCGCATCCAGGACGCCGACGCCAAGCTCGTCATCACCGCCGACGGCGGCTACCGCCGCGGCAAGCCGAGCGCCCTCAAGCCCGCGATCGACGAGGCCGTGGCCAAGTGTCCGCAGGTCAAGAACGTCCTCGTGGTCCAGCGCACCGGCCAGGAAACGGCCTTCACCACCGGCCGCGACGTCTGGTGGCACGAGCTGGTCGGCCGCCAGTCCGCGGAGCACACCCCGCAGGCCTTCGACGCCGAGCACCCGCTGTTCATCCTGTACACCTCGGGGACGACGGGTAAGCCCAAGGGCATCCTGCACACCTCCGGCGGCTACCTCACCCAGGCCGCGTACACCCACCACGCGGTCTTCGACCTCAAGCCGGAGAGCGACGTCTACTGGTGCACCGCCGACATCGGCTGGGTCACCGGGCACTCGTACATCGTCTACGGACCGCTGGCCAACGGCGCCACGCAGGTCATGTACGAGGGCACCCCCGACACCCCGCACCAGGGCCGCTTCTGGGAGGTCGTGCAGAAGTACGGCGTCACGATCCTCTACACCGCGCCGACGGCCATCCGGACGTTCATGAAGTGGGGCGACGACATCCCCGCCAAGTTCGACCTGTCGAGCCTGCGCGTCCTCGGCTCGGTCGGCGAGCCCATCAACCCCGAGGCCTGGGTCTGGTACCGCGAGCACATCGGCGGCGGCCGCTGCCCGATCGTCGACACCTGGTGGCAGACCGAGACCGGGGCCATGATGATCTCCCCGCTGCCCGGCGTCACCGAGACCAAGCCGGGCTCGGCGCAGCGCGCGCTGCCGGGCATCTCCGCGACCGTCGTCGACGACGAGGCGCGCGAGGTCCCGGACGGCGGTGGCGGCTACCTCGTCCTCACCGAGCCGTGGCCCTCGATGCTGCGCACCATCTGGGGCGACGACCAGCGGTTCATCGACACGTACTGGTCCCGGTTCGAGGGCAAGTACTTCGCCGGCGACGGCGCGAAGAAGGACGACGACGGCGACATCTGGCTGCTCGGCCGCGTCGACGACGTGATGCTGGTGTCCGGCCACAACATCTCGACCACCGAGGTCGAGTCGGCGCTCGTCTCCCACCCGTCGGTGGCCGAGGCGGCCGTCGTCGGCGCCGCCGACGAGACCACCGGGCAGGCGATCGTCGCGTTCGTCATCCTGCGCGGTACGGCCAGCGAGACCGACGGCCTGGTCGCGGACCTGCGCAACCACGTGGGCGCCACGCTCGGCCCGATCGCCAAGCCCAAGCGGATCCTGCCGGTCCAGGAGCTCCCGAAGACCCGCTCCGGCAAGATCATGCGCCGCCTGCTGCGCGACGTCGCGGAGAACCGCGAGCTGGGCGACGTCACCACGCTCACCGACTCCTCGGTGATGGACCTGATCCAGACCAAGCTGCCGGCCGCCGCCAGCGAGGACTGACCGGCCCGGGCCCACGGCCCCGTCCACCCGTCGAGAAGGGCATCCGGCAAGCGCGCCGGATGCCCTTCTCGCGCATAAAGTGATGATCGCCGGATACATCCCTTGCGTGCACCCTGTAAAGTATTGAAAGCGTAAATAAATATCTCTGGGTGCGCCGGGAAGTCTGGTCGGCAACAGCTTTGCCATGCCATGCCGTCCAACCGCCCCGGAGGTGCCCTCACGTGGCCGCGCCCAGCCCCACCGACCCCCACGGCCGCAAGCTGCTCGGCAGGCTGTCCCTGCCGGAGCGCCGGTTCGTGGCCGATGCCCTGCGCACCGAGACCGTCGGCGGCGTCCTGCTCCTCGTGGCCGCGATCGCCGCCCTCCTGTGGGCCAACATCCCCGCGGTCTCCGACGGCTACAACACCGTCAAGGACTTCCACCTCGGGCCCGGCTTCCTCGGCCTGAACCTCTCGGTCCAGCACTGGGCGGCCGACGGCCTGCTCGCGATCTTCTTCTTCGTCGCCGGCATCGAGCTCAAGCGCGAGCTGGTCGCGGGCGACCTGCGCGACCGCAAGGCCGCCGCCCTCCCGGTCATCGCCGCCGTCTGCGGCATGGCCGTCCCCGCCCTCGTCTACGTGACCGTCAACTCGCTGGGCAACGGCTCGATGGACGGCTGGGCCGTCCCCACCGCCACCGACATCGCCTTCGCGCTCGCCGTCCTCGCGGTCATCGGGACCTCGCTGCCCTCCGCCCTGCGCGCCTTCCTGCTGACCCTCGCCGTGGTCGACGACCTCTTCGCGATCCTGATCATCGCGGTGTTCTTCACCAGCGAGATCCACTTCCCGCAGCTGGGCGGCGCGGTCCTCGGCCTGGTCCTCTTCTGGTTCCTGCTCCGCAAGGGCGTCCGCGGCTGGTACGTCTACGTCCCGCTCTCCCTGGTGATCTGGGGCCTGATGTACAACAGCGGCGTCCACGCCACCATCGCCGGCGTGGCCATGGGCCTGATGCTCCGCTGCACCCGCAGGGACGGCGAGGAGCACTCCCCCGGCGAGCACATCGAACACCTCGTACGGCCCGTCTCGGCAGCACTCGCCGTCCCGCTCTTCGCCCTCTTCTCCGCGGGGGTCCCGCTCTCCGGCGACGCCGTCGGACAGGTCTTCACCCGGCCCGAGACCCTCGGTGTCGTCCTCGGACTCGTCGTCGGCAAGACCCTGGGCATCTTCGGCGGCACCTGGCTGGCAGCCCGCTTCACCAAGGCTGAGCTGAACGAGGACCTCGCCTGGCCCGACGTACTGGCCGTCGCCTCCCTCGCCGGCATCGGCTTCACCGTCTCGCTGCTCATCGGCGAACTCGCCTTCGCCGAGGACCCGGTCCTGACCGGCGAGGTCAAGGCAGCCGTCCTGATCGGCTCGCTGATCGCCGCGATCGTCGCCTGCGTCATGCTCAAGCTCCGCGACCGCCGGTACCGGGCCCTCACCGAGGCCGAGGACCGCGACGACGACCGCGACGGCATTCCGGACATCTACGAGGAGCACAACCCCGAGTACCACCTCCGGATGGCCAGGATCCACGAGGAAAAGGCCGCGGAGCACCGCAGGAAGGCCGAAGTGGCGGCCGGGGCCAGCGGTGACGGCGACAGTCCGGCATGATCTGACGACAGGGGGTGCTCCCCCGGGTGAACGCCCGGCAGCACACCCGCCGACGTACCGACGGACTGACGGTCAGCCGAACAGAGGGAGAGAGCGATGAGCGCAGTGGACCAAGGGGTGCAAGGGGCCGAGCGAACCCTCGGCCAACTGGTCGCCTCGGCCACCGCCGAGATGTCCGCCCTGGTGCACGACGAAATCGCCCTGGCCAAGGCCGAGCTGCGGCAGGACGTCAAGCGCGTGGGCATCGGCGGCACCGCATTCGTCATCGCCGGCGTGCTCGCGCTCTTCTCCCTGCCCGTGCTGAGCTTCGCCGCCGCGTACGGCATCCACAACCTCGGGCTCGGGCTCGCCTGGTCCTTCCTGATCGTGGGCGTGGCGTTCCTGCTCATCGCCGGCCTGCTGGCGATGATCGCCGTGTCGAAGTTCAAGAAGGTCAAGCCGCCGGAGCGGTCGATCGCCTCGGTCAAGCAGACCGCGGCACTGGTCGGGACCGTCAAGCCGCACCCGCGGCCGGTCAGTGACAAGGCTGTGGGTGTGGCACGCTCGTCTTCATGACAGCGCCCACCCCGGAATCCGGTACTCCGCCCACCGCCGCCACCGCCGTACGGCTCGACGTCCCCGGCGGGAAAACGGTGACGCACCGGGACGTGGCGGCCAACGGCGCGCGCTTCCACGTGGCGGAGATGGGCGACGGTCCGCTGGTGCTGCTGCTGCACGGCTTCCCTCAGTTCTGGTGGACGTGGCGGCACCAGCTGACCGCCCTCGCCGACGCGGGCTACCGCGCGGTCGCCATGGACCTGCGCGGGGTCGGCGGCAGCGACCGCACCCCCCGCGGCTACGACCCGGCCAACCTGGCGCTCGACGTCACCGGTGTCATCCGCTCCCTCGGCGAGCCGGACGCCGCGCTCGTCGGCCACGACCTGGGTGGTTACCTCGCGTGGACCGCGGCCGTCATGCGGCCCAAGCTGGTCCGCCGCCTCGTGGTCTCGTCCATGCCGCACCCCCGCCGCTGGCGCTCGGCGATGCTGTCGGACTTCGCCCAGAGCCGGGCCGGATCGTACGTGTGGGGCTTCCAGCGGCCCTGGCTGCCCGAGCGGCGGCTGGTCGCGGACGACGGCGCCCTGGTCGGCGAGCTGATCCGCGAGTGGTCCGGCCCGCGGGCCCCGGAGGAGGACGACATCGACGTATACCGGCGCGCGATGTGCATCCCCTCCACGGCGCACTGCTCGATCGAGCCGTACCGCTGGATGGTGCGCTCCATGGCCCGCCCGGACGGCATGCAGTTCAACCGGCGGATGAAGCGGCCGGTCCGGGTGCCCACACTGCACCTGCACGGTTCACTGGATCCGGTGATGCGGACCCGCAGCGCGGCCGGCTCGGGCGAGTACGTCGAAGCGCCGTACCGCTGGCGCCTGTTCGACGGTCTGGGCCACTTCCCGCACGAGGAGGACCCGGTCGCGTTCTCGACCGAGCTCGTGAACTGGCTGAAGGACCCGGAACCCGACCGCTGAGCGGCCCCTGACGGAGCGTCGCCCCAGGAGAAGCTCCGGGAACGCTTGTCCTACGAACATTCAAATGCCTGGCGCATAGGCCAATTGGCCCGCTCCGGGGCGGTTACCGACCTTGGGGCACGGGCAGACGTCGGAGTATGGGCTGGACGCACGACTACGGTGACTCCGCACGCACTCCCCGCTCGACGGCTTCGCCGGGCGGCCACGAGAGGTCAGGCCGCTCGCACCACGGCGACGACCACCGACTCGGAATCCCGCACATCCTCCGCCGCAGGGCCCGCTGGGTCTCGGCCCGGCTGCGGCATCCGCGTACCTAGGCCCGCCACGCCGGACCGCACGCGGGGCGCGCCGCCCGTTCTAGAGGGCGCAGCCCTGCGTGTTGACCCGGCCCGTGGCGTCCTTGCCGATCCGGATGTCGTCGCGGACCTCGTCCACCGTCAGGGCGTACCCGGTGTTCGGGTCGTCCAGGGACTTGGCGAACACCACGCCGATGACCTTGCCGTCGGGCGTCAGCAGCGGGCCGCCGCTGTTGCCCTGGCGGACCGTCGCGAACAGGGAGTACACGTCCCTGCGCACGGTGCCGCGGTGGTAGATGTCCGGGCCGTTGGCGTTGATCCGGCCGCGCACGCGCGCGGCCCGTACGTCGTACGCGCCGTTCTCCGGGAAGCCGGCCACGATCGCGCCGCCGCCGCTGCGGGCGTCGTCCTGCGCGAACTGGAGCGCGGGTGCCTTGAGCTTGGGCACGTCCAGGACCGCGATGTCGCGCTCCCAGTCGTAGAGGACGACCTTGGCGTCGTAGAGCCTGCCCTCGCCGCCTATCTGGACGGTGGGCTCCTGCACGCCTCCGACGACGTGGGCGTTGGTCATGACCTTGCCCGGGGCGAAGACGAAGCCGGTGCCCTCCAGGACCTTGCTGCAGCTGGGGGCGGTGCCGACCACCTTCACGATGGAGCGTTTGGCGCGCTCGGCGACCGGGCTGGCGGCCAGAGCGGGGTCGGGCGGCTGGACCTCGGTGATGGGTTCGTTGGAGAACGGGCTGAAGACCTGCGGGAAGCCGTTCTGCGCCAGTACGGAACTGAAGTCCGCGAACCAGGTGTTGGCCTGGTCGGGCAGGACCCGCGACACGCCGAGGAGCACCTTGGAGTTGCGGACCTCCTTGCCCAGGGTGGGCAGGGACGTGCCGGCCAGTGCAGAACCGATCAGCCAGGCCACCAGCAGCATCGCGACGACGTTGACCAGGGCGCCGCCCGTGGCGTCGAGGGCGCGGGCGGGCGACCAGGTGATGTGCCGCCGCAGCTTGCTGCCGAGATGGGTGGTGAAGGCCTGGCCGACCGAGGCGCAGACGATGACGATGACCACCGCCACGACGATGGCCGTGGTGGACACGTCGGCCTTGTCGGTCAGCTGATCCCAGATCAGGGGGAGCAGGGACACGGCGATGAGGCCACCGCCCAGGAAGCCGATCACCGACAGGATGCCGACGACGAAGCCCTGGCGGTAGCCGACGATCGCAAACCAGACGGCGGCGACCAGCAACAGGATGTCCAGCACGTTCACGTGGGCCACCGTCTCATGCGCGCAGGTCGAGCGGGACCTGCCGGGCCCGGTCCCAGGGCCTCTCCCAGCCGGCGAAGTGCAGTAGCCGGTCGATCACTCCGGCCGTAAAACCCCAGACCAGAGCCGATTCGACCAGAAATGCGGGGCCTTGGTGGCCGCTCGGGTGGACGGCGGTGGCCCGGTGCGCGGGATCCGTGAGATCCGCCACGGGAACCGTGAAGACGCGGGCCGTCTCGGCGGGGTCGACTACCCCGATCGGGCTGGGCTCCCGCCACCAGCCCAGGACCGGGGTCACGACGAACTCGCTGACCGGGATGTAGAGCCGCGGCAGCACGCCGAAGAGCTGCACCCCGGCGGGGTCGAGCCCGGTCTCCTCCTCCGCCTCGCGCAGGGCGGCCCGCAGCGGGCCGGTGGTCTGCGGGTCCCCGTCCTCCGGGTCGAGCGCGCCGCCCGGGAACGACGGCTGGCCCGGATGCGAGCGCAGGGTCCCGGCCCGCTCCATCAGGAGCAGCTCGGGGCCCCGGGGGCCCTCGCCGAAGAGGATCAGCACGGCGGACTGGCGGCCGGCGCCGCTCTCGGGCGGCAGGAACCGGCTCAGCTGGCGCGGCTCGACCGTGCGGACGGCATGCACGACCGGGTCGAGCCACCGGGGCAGGCCGCGGGTGGTGACGGGGATCGCACCGTCCCCGGCTCCGGGCGAGTCGCAGGCCGCCGAGGACACGTCGTACGCGGCTTCGGGTACGACGTACGCGGCGACGGGCGCGGGGCCGTACGCGGCCTCGGGCGGGCCTTTCCGCGCCGTGTCGTCGGCGGCCGTGGTCTCGTCCGGCGTCGCCCGGGTCATACGCACCCCTGTTCCTGTCTCCCCCACACCGCCTCAACGCGGTCCGGGGCCGGATTCGTTCCTCCCGCGACCGCGCCTCAGCCGCCGCTCAGCGGAGACGCAGGCAGGCCGGGATAGTCGGCCGGCGGGCTCAGCCGCTGCCCCGGCTGGCCCCCCTTTTCGTACTTGAGCAGCTTCTGCGCCTTCTCGGGGTCCGTTTCGCCCTCGCCGTACGCGGGGCACAGCGGGGCGATGGGGCAGGCTCCGCAGGCGGGCTTGCGGGCGTGGCAGATCCGGCGGCCGTGGAAGACGACGCGGTGTGAGAGCATCGTCCACTCGCTCTTGGGGAAGATCGCGCAGATCTCCGCCTCGACCTTCTCGGGATCGTCCTGCTCGGTCCACTTCCAGCGGCGCACCAGGCGGCCGAAGTGGGTGTCGACGGTGATCCCCGGCACCCCGAACGCATTGCCGAGGACGACGTTGGCCGTCTTGCGGCCGACACCGGGCAGTGTGACCAGGTCCTCGATCCGGCCGGGGACGTTGCCTCCGAAGTTGTCCCTCAGGGCCGCGGAGAGGCCGAGGAGGGACTTCGCCTTCGCCCGGAAGAAGCCGGTCGGCCGGATGATCTCCTCGATGTCCTCGGGAGCCGCGGCGGCCATGTCCTCGGGGGTCGGATAGGCGGCGAAGAGGGCCGGGGTGGTCTGGTTCACCCGCAGGTCCGTGGTCTGGGCCGAAAGGACCGTGGCGACCAGGAGCTCGAAGGGGTTCCGGAAGTCCAGCTCCGGATGGGCGTACGGATAGACCTCAGCGAGCTCGCGGTTGATCCGGCGGGCGCGGCGGACCATCGCCACGCGAGACTCGGCCTTGGCGGCCTTGGCGGCCTTGGGGGCTTTTGCGGGCCCCGCCGACTTGGCCGAAGCTTTGCCAGCGGCCCCCACTGGGGCTTTTGCGGCTTTTGCGGCCTTCTTCGCGGGACGGGCGGAGGCGTCCGTCGACGCCTGTTCGCCCACAGCAGAATCGGGGGCCGCGGTCACTGTCGCGGGCCCTTTGGCCTGTGCTCTCACCGGCTTATTGGACACTCGGCCAGCCTAAGGGCACCCACTGACACGCTGCCCGGACCTCAGGTAACACCACCCCGATGGGCCCCGGACAGCACAGCACACCCGTACGTCCGGCATCCTTGTGACTGATCGCACTGTTTGTTGCGTCCGGCAAAATGGGGACTACGGTCCCCTGAGCAGGTCGACATAGGAGAGAGACTCGTGGACGACGTTCTGCGGCGCGCCCCGCTCTTCGCGGCGCTCGATGACGAGCAGGCCGCGGAGCTCCGCGCCTCCATGGGCGAGGTGACCCTCGCACGCGGTGACGCCCTGTTCCACGAGGGCGACCCCGGTGACCGGCTGTACGTCGTCACCGAGGGCAAGGTGAAGCTCCACCGCACCTCCCCCGACGGCCGCGAGAACATGCTCGCCGTCCTGGGCCCCGGTGAGCTGATCGGCGAGCTGTCGCTGTTCGACCCGGGTCCGCGCACCGCGACCGCCACCGCGCTGACCGAGGTCAAGCTGCTGGGGCTCGGCCACGGTGACCTCCAGCCGTGGCTGAACGCACGGCCCGAGGTGGCCACGGCCCTGCTGCGCGCCGTCGCCCGCCGCCTGCGCAAGACCAACGACCAGATGTCCGACCTGGTCTTCTCCGACGTGCCGGGCCGTGTCGCCCGCGCCCTCCTCGACCTGTCGCGCCGCTTCGGCGTGCAGTCCGAGGAAGGCATCCACGTCGTGCACGACCTCACGCAGGAAGAGCTGGCCCAGCTGGTCGGCGCCTCGCGCGAGACGGTGAACAAGGCCCTGGCCGACTTCGCCGGCCGCGGCTGGCTGCGACTCGAGGCCCGTGCGGTGATCCTGCTGGACGTCGAGCGGCTGGCCAAGCGCTCCCGCTGACGGCACCGCCGACGGCACCACAGCGTCGCGAAGGGGTTCCGCCCGCCCGGGGTGGGACCCCTTCGCCGTCCCGGACGCCCGGGCGGGCGTCCGCAGGCCGCCGGTCAGGCGACCGGACCGCGCGGGGCCGCGGGCAGCGCCCCCGCCCGGCCGCACAGTGGCCCCATGGATCACTCCGCAGGGCACCCGGGGTTCGTCGAGCGCGAAGGCGGCCTCGGGCGCCTGGCACCCGAGTCCCGGCCCGCGGTCGCCGCCGCCCGCACCCTGATCTCCGAGGCCTTCGGCGCCCGTCTGCACAGCGCGTACCTCTACGGCCCCGTCCCCCTCGGCCGGCCCGCCCCGCTCAGCCTGCTCCTCGCCCTCCGGGAGGAGCCCGGCCCGCAGGACCACGCGACCGGCCAGGCCCTGGCCGACACCCTCGGCGAGGGCGCCACCCCTGGTGAGGGCGCCACGCCCGGCGGGGGCACTACGCCCGGCGGTAGCGCGACCGTCCTGCTGCACGGCCGGCAGACCCTGCTCGACGAGGACGAGCGCGACGGGCTGGGCTGGTTCGTGGCCTGCCAGTGCACGCCCCTGCTCGGCTCCGACCTCGCCGAGGACCTCCCCCGCTACCGCGCCGACGCCGGACTCGGCCCGGCGGAAATGGCCCGCTGGCGCGAGCAGCCACCCACCCCCGAGCTGTCCCGCAGCTGCGCCCGCAGACTCGTCCGGGCGGCCTTCACGCTGGTCATGCCCCGCTGGGGCACGTGGACCGGGGACCTGTGGGAGGCCGCCGAGGCCTTCGCCCGCTTCCACCCCGAGCGGGCCGCGCAGGTACGTGCGGCGGCAGCCGTGGCACGGGACCCCGCGGGCGACCCGGCGGCCCTGCGCACGTACACCGAGGACCTCGGGCCCTGGCTCGCCGCCGCGCACGCCGCGCGCTACAGCTCCAGCGCCTCCACGGCCTTCTTGGCCTCGCTCAGGCCGGCCCCGGTCAGCCGCCGGTAGACCCGGATGGCCTCGATCTCCTTGCCCTGCCGGACCAGCTCCCGGACCTCCCCCAGGCCGGCCGGCTCGGGCTCCTCGATGCCGAAGTGGTCGAGCAGCAGGCCGAGGCGGCGGTCCAGGCGGTCCACTTTGCGCTCCACGGCGCGGATCTTGGTCGTGAAGGCGCCCGTGATCGAGCTGACCGCGATGACGACGACGAGAAGTCCGATAATCCCCATGGGGCGAGGGTAATCGCCGCTAGAACCCTTGATCACCAGGAATCAGGCCGTGCTCGCGCAGGTACTCCAGCTGAGCCCGCACCGACCACTCGGCGGCCGGCCACAGCGAGCGGTCCACGTCCGCGTACACGTGCGCCACGACCTCCTGCGGCGTCGCGAACCCGTTCTCCACCGCCGTCTCCACCTGGGCCAGCCGGTGCGCCCGGTGGGCGAGGTAGTACTCCACCGCGCCCTGCGCGTCGTCCAGCACCGGCCCGTGCCCCGGCAGCACCGTGTGGACCCCGTCGTCGACGGTCAGCGAGCGCAGCCGCCGCAGTGAGTCCAGGTAGTCGCCCAGCCGTCCGTCGGGGTGCGCGACGACCGTGGTGCCGCGACCCAGGATGGTGTCGCCCGTCAGCACGGCCCGGTCGGCGGGCACGTGGAAGCAGAGCGAGTCCGCGGTGTGGCCGGGGGTGGGGACCACCCGCATCTCGAGACCGCCGACCCGGATCACGTCGCCCGCGCCCAGGCCCTCGTCGCCGAGCCGCAGCGCCGGGTCGAGGGCCCGCACCTTGGTGCCGGTGAGCTCCGCGAAGCGGCCCGCCCCCTCGGCGTGGTCCGGGTGCCCGTGCGTCAGCAGGGTCAGCGCGACCCGCTTGCCGGCCTTCTCGGCCGTCGCCACGACCTCGCGCAGATGTACGTCGTCCAGCGGGCCCGGGTCGACGACCACCGCCAGCTCCGAGTCCGGCTCGGAGACGATCCAGGTGTTGGTGCCGTCCAGGGTCATCGCGGACGCGTTGGGGGCCAGGACGTTGACCGCACGGGCCGTCGCCGGGCCGGACGACACGACTCCGCGGGGCTGGCCGGGCAGGGCGGCTGCGTCGGTCATGACCGGCCTCCGTCGGTGTGGATCCGCTTGGTGAACTCGTCGTGGCCCGGCCAGCTGAGCACCAGCTCGCCGTCCTCCTTCAAGGTGGCCTGCGCGAGTACGGGGTCCAGGTCCTGCCGCTCCGCCGCGGCCAGCGCGTCGGCGGCGGTGGCGTACGGCTCGAGCGAGCGCAGGGTGGCGATGGTCGGCGGCATCATCAGCAGCTCGCCCTTGTCGTAGCCGTCGGCGGCGTCCGCGGGGCGGGTCCACACCGTGCGGTCGGCCTCGGTGGAGGCGTTCCGGGTGCGCTGGCCCTCGGGCAGGGCCGCGACGAAGAACCACGTGTCGTAGCGGCGCGGCTCGAACTCCGGCGTGATCCAGCGCGCCCACGCGCCGAGCAGGTCCGAGCGGAGCAGCAGCCCGCGCCGGTCGAGGAAGTCCGCGAAGGACAGGTCCCGGGCGACGAGCGCCTGCCGGTCGGCCTCCCAGTCGTCGCCGGTGGTGTCCCCGACGACGGCGTCCGCGGTGGGTCCGGCGAGCAGGACGCCCGCTTCCTCGTACGTCTCCCGTACGGCGGCGCACACGATGGCCTGGGCGGTCGCGGTGTCGGTGCCCAGCCGACCGGCCCAGGTCTCCAGGGGCGGACCGGCCCAGCCGACCAGGTGGTCGTCGTCGCGCGGGTCGACGCCGCCGCCCGGATACGCGTACGCGCCCCCGGCAAAAGCCATGGAGGCGCGTCTGCGCAGCATGTGGACGGCGGGACCCCCGGGGGTGTCGCGCAGCAGCATGACGGTGGCCGCCCGCTTCGCCGCCACGGGCGTGAGCGAGCCGTCCGCGAGGGCGCGGATCCGGTCGGGCCACTCCGGCGGATACCACTGGCCTCCGGGAGTGACCGCGCCCTGCCCCTGCGTGTGACCGTTCTGACCATTCGCCATGGCCGGATGCTACGGCCATCCGCCCCGATGTTCGAGGGGCCTCAGGAACCGGCCGCCACCTCGACCTGGAACTCGATCTCGACCGGCGCGTCCAGGGGCAGGACCGACACGCCCACGGCGCTGCGCGCGTGGACGCCCTTCTCGCCCAGGACCTCGCCGAGCAGCTCGCTCGCGCCGTTGACGACACCCGGCTGGCCGGTGAAGTCGGGGGCGGAGGCGACGAAGCCCACGACCTTGACGATCCGCTCGATCTTGTCGAGGTCGCCGATGACGGACTTGACGGCCGCCAGGGCGTTCAGCGCGCAGGTCGCGGCCAGCTTCTTGGCGTCTTCGGCCGAGACCTCGGCGCCGACCTTGCCGGTGAGCGGCAGCTTGCCCTGCACCATCGGCAGCTGGCCGGCGGTGAAGACGTAGGCGCCGGAGCGGACGGCCGGCTGGTACGTGGCCAGCGGCGGGACGACCGCCGGAAGGGTCAGCCCGAGCTCGGCGAGCCTGGCCTCTACGGCGCTCATGCCTTCTCCCGCTTCAGGTAGGCGACCAGCTGCTCGGGGTTGTTCGGGCCGGGCACGACCTGGACGAGCTCCCAGCCGTCCTCGCCCCAGGTGTCGAGGATCTGCTTCGTGGCGTGGACGAGCAGGGGGACAGTCGCGTATTCGAACTTCTTCATGCAGGCGAGCGTAGTACGTGCCGCACGCTCATCGAGACCTCGTGCACGCCCGGGAATCCGAGTGGTTAGGCTCGACGCGTGAGCAGGCTCCAGGTGGTCAGCGGCAAGGGCGGTACCGGTAAGACCACGGTCGCCGCAGCACTCGCGCTCGCCCTCGCGACCGAGGGCAGGCGGACCCTCCTCGTGGAGGTCGAGGGCAGGCAGGGGATCGCGCAGCTCTTCGGCGCGGAGGCGCTGCCGTACGAAGAGCGGAAGATCGCCGTGGCGCCCGGCGGCGGCGAGGTGTTCGCGCTGGCGATCGACGCCGAGCGCGCGCTGCTCGACTACCTCCAGATGTTCTACAAGCTCGGTTCGGCCGGCCGCGCCCTCAAGAAGCTCGGCGCCATCGACTTCGCCACCACCATCGCGCCGGGGCTGCGGGACGTCCTGCTGACCGGCAAGGCCTGCGAGGCCGTCCGCCGCAAGGACAAGTCGGGCGCCTTCGTCTACGACCACGTGGTGATGGACGCCCCGCCGACCGGCCGGATCACCCGGTTCCTCAATGTGAACGACGAGGTCGCGGGGCTGGCCCGGTTCGGGCCGATCCACAACCAGGCGCAGTCCGTGATGAAGGTGCTCAAGTCACCGGACTCGGCGGTGCACCTGGTGACGCTGCTGGAGGAGATGCCCGTCCAGGAGACCGCGGACGGGATCGCGGAGCTCGCGGAGGCGGGCCTTCCGGTCGGCCGGGTGATCGTCAACATGGTCCGCCCGCACCACCTCGACGAGAGCGCCCTGCAGGCGGTGGCCGGCGGGCAGCGGGCCGAGGTGGCCAAGGCGCTGTCCCGGGCCGGGCTCGGCGGCGCGCGGCGCGGCGGGCTCGCGGAGCGCCTGGTGGACCCGCTGCTGTCGGAGGCCGCCGAGCACGCGACGCGCGTCGGGCTGGAGCGCGAGCAGCGGGCCGTGCTGGAGCGGCTCGGCGTGGCCGCGTACGAACTGCCCCTGCTCGGCGGGGGCATGGACCTGGCCGGGCTCTACGAGCTGGCCACGGAGCTGCGGAAGCAGGTGGACGCCGCGTGAGCGAAGCCATGAAGGCGGTGCTGGGGCCGGACACCCCGCGGCGGCTGGAGGTGGACCGGCTGCTGGACGACCCGGCGACGCGGATCGTGGTCTGCTGCGGTTCGGGCGGGGTCGGGAAGACGACGACGGCGGCGGCGCTCGGGGTGCGGGCTGCCGAGCGCGGGCGCAGGGCGGTCGTCCTGACCATCGACCCTGCGCGGCGGCTCGCCCAGTCCATGGGCATCGACTCGCTGGACAACACCCCGCGGCGGGTCGAGGGCATCGACGGGCGCGGGGCCGGGGCCGGAGCCGGCGAGCTGCACGCCATGATGCTCGACATGAAGCGGACCTTCGACGAGATCGTCGAGGCGCACGCGGACCCCGAGCGGTCCCGGGCGATCCTGGAGAACCCGTTCTACCAGTCCCTGTCCGCCGGGTTCGCCGGCACGCAGGAGTACATGGCCATGGAGAAGCTGGGCCAGCTCCGGGCGAAGGACGACTGGGACCTGATCATCGTGGACACCCCGCCGAGCCGGTCCGCACTGGACTTCCTGGACGCGCCGAAGCGGCTGGGGTCGTTCCTGGACGGCAAGTTCATCCGGGTGCTGATGGCCCCGGCGAAGGTGGGCGGCCGGGCCGGGATGAAGTTCCTGAACGTCGGCATGTCCATGATGACGGGAACGCTGAGCAAGCTGATGGGCGGTCAGCTGCTGAAGGACGTGCAGACCTTCGTGGCCGCGATGGACACGATGTTCGGCGGGTTCCGGACCCGCGCGGACGCCACGTACCGACTGCTGCAGGCCCCGGGCACGGCGTTCCTGGTGGTGGCGGCGCCCGAGCCGGACGCGCTGCGGGAGGCCGCGTACTTCGTGGAGCGGCTGGCCGAGGAGGACATGCCGCTGGCGGGGCTCGTGCTCAACCGGGTGCACGGCAGTGGTGCCGCACATCTCTCGGCGGAGCGGGCACTGGCCGCCGCAGAGAATCTTGAAGACGGCGGCATTGTGGATCAGGAGCCCGGGAAAGCTGGACTTCGTGACTCCGCCGCTTCCGTCGCCTCCGATCCCACGGGTTCCGCAGGCGTGGAGGACGGCGCCCCTCCCGAGGACGGCTCCCCCGCCGCAGTGGACGAGCTCACGGCAGGACTGCTGCGTCTGCATGCCGAGCGCATGCAGGTGATCGCGCGCGAACAGCACACGCGGGACCGTTTCACCTCGCTGCACCCCGAGGTGGCGGTGACCGAGGTGGCCGCCCTGCCCGGCGATGTGCACGACCTCGCCGGGCTACGGGCCATCGGTGATCGACTCGCGACCGGGAGTCCGGCCGGAGTGTGAGCGGTGAGACGTGCGGTGCTGCCGCCTCCGCCTGCTGCGGCGGGCCTAGCCGACGGCGGCGTACGTCTCGTACGGAATGTCTGCGTCCGAGTCGACGTCGACGGTCAGGATGCCCGTACTGCGCTCGTACTCCGTGCGAGCGGTTTCGAGCAGCCTGCGCCAGGAGGTGACCGTGGGACGCCTGCGCAACAGCGCGCGCCGTTCCCGCTCGGTCATACCGCCCCACACGCCGAACTCGACGCGGTTGTCGAGTGCGTCGGCCAGGCATTCGGTCCGCACCGGGCAACCGGTGCACACCGCCTTGGCCCTGTTTTGCGCTGCACCTTGAACGAACAGTTCATCCGGATCGGTAGTGCGGCAGGCTGCCTGCGCACTCCAGTCGGTAACCCAGCCCATCTCGGCGCCGTCCTCTCCCGAATCGAGGCTCCCCCACGGCGGCAGCGGCATATTCACCGCTGCCAGTTGAGGACGTTACGGAAGGGATGCACAGCGCAACACCCCCGACGGGCCCAATCTTGAATGGCCCGAACGGACTATGCGTAAGCGGCAGATCACCCGACGGAGTGACCCGGCGACATGCCCGGCCTATCCGGCAATTTGGGGCATTCCACTCAACTCAGATCGGGCGCCGCATGACGGATGCGGGGGATTCGGACATGAGTCCACCCTCTTCGGGAAGGGTGAAAGTCGCATCGGGGGGTTGATGTCCGGCGGCACTGCTGTGACAGTTGAGAGCAGCTTAGGCCAAGGCATACACGTGTGTCCGGCGAATGAGAACGTAGGCTGCCCCCATGGCAAAGAAGCGCTCGGGCGGAGGGCTCACGGGGAGCCAGCAGGCCGCCAAGTTCCTCGGGGTCTCCGTTCTCTCCGGAGTCGTGCTCGCCGGCATCGCGATCCCCGGTGCGGGCGCGCTCGGCCTGGCGGCCAAGGGCACCGTCGAGGGATTCGACGAGATCCCCGCGAACCTCAAGACACCGCCGCTGAGTCAGCGCACCACCATCCTCGACGCCGAGGGCGGGCTGATCGCGACCGTCTACTCGCGCGACCGCAAGGTGGTCCCGCTCACGGCCATCTCCCCGTACATGCAGAAGGCGATCGTCGCGATCGAGGACTCGCGCTTCTACGAGCACGGCGCGATCGACCTCAAGGGCATCCTGCGCGCGGTCAACCGCAACGCGCAGGAGGGCGGCGCCGCCCAGGGCGCGTCGACGCTGACGCAGCAGTACGTGAAGAACGTCTTCGTGGAAGAGGCCGGCGACGATCCGGCCAAGGTGGCCGAAGCGCAGCAGAAGAGCCTCGGACGCAAGATCCGCGAGCTGAAGTACGCGATCCAGGTCGAGGAAGAGCTCGGCAAGAAGAAGATCCTCGAGAACTACCTCAACATCACCTTCTTCGGGCAGCAGGCGTACGGCATCGAGTCCGCGGCGCAGCGCTACTTCAGCAAGCCCGCCCGGGACCTGACCCTCGACGAGTCGGCGCTGCTCGCCGGCCTCGTCCAGTCGCCCAGCCGGTACGACCCCGTGAACGACACGGAAGAGGCCACCAAGCGACGCAACACCGTCCTGCAGCGCATGGCCGACATAAGGGACATCTCGCAGGCTGAGGCCGACAAGGCGAAGGCCGCGCCGATCAGGCTGAAGGTCACCAAGCCCAAGAACGGCTGCATCACGGCCGTCAGCGGGGCCGGCTTCTTCTGCGACTACGTCCGCGCGACCTTCCTCTCCAACCCCGTCTTCGGGAAGACGAAGGAGGAGCGGGCCAAGATCTGGAACCAGGGCGGCCTGACCATCCGGACCACCCTGGACCCGCAGTCGCAGGAATCCGTGAACGCGTCCATCAAGGACCACGTCAACCAGGACGACAAGGTCGCCACGGCCGTCACCCTGGTGCAGCCCGGCACCGGCCGGGTGATGGCGATGGGCCAGTCGCGCCCGTACGGCTTCGGCGCGAACGAAACCCAGATCAACTTCTCCGTCGACCGGAAGATGGGCGGTTCGAACTTCGGCTTCCCGACCGGTTCGACCTTCAAGCCCTTCGTGGCGGCCGCTGCCCTGGAGCGGGGCATGCCGGCGACGAAGATGTACGCGTCGCCGTTCGAGATGGACTACCCGAGCCCGGTGCAGACCTGCAGCGGCAACCCGTGGGTGAACACCAACGGCGAGCGGGTGCCCAACGAATCCGAGTCCGAGGTCGGCCCCTACGACCTGCGCGAGGCCATGGCCAAGTCGGTCAACACGTACTTCGTGGAGATGATCGGCGAGATGGGCCTGTGCCCCCTCAACGAGATGGCCAACAAGCTCCGGGTCATCCGTGCCGACGGCAAGAAGCTCCCCGAGAGCCCGGCCATCTCGCTCGGTACCGAGGGCATGTCCCCGCTGACCATGGCCAACGCCTACGCGACCTTCGCCAACCGCGGCACGTACTGCTCGCCCGTCGCCATCGAGTCGATCACCGACTCGCAGCGCAAGTCGCTCGAGGTCCCGAAGTCCACCTGCGAGCGGGTGATGTCGGAGAAGACCGCCGACACCGTGAACACGCTGCTGCTCGGCGTGGTCGACTCCGGTACCGGCCTCTCGGCCGGCCTGACCGACCGCGACAGCGCGGGCAAGACCGGAACCACCGACTCCCGCCACAACGCCTGGTACGTCGGCTACACCCCGAACATGGCGGGCGCGACCTGGGTCGGCTCCCCCGGCAACAACCAGGTCTCGATGGAGAACATCACCATCGGCGGCCAGTACTACGAGAAGGTCTACGGCGGCGGGCTGCCCGGCCCGATCTGGAAGGACGCCGTGTCCGGCGCCCTGGCCGGGCGCGAGGCGGCGGACTTCGTGACGGTCCACATCCCCAGCCCCCAGAAGCCGAACCCCGGCGGCAAGGGCAAGCCGAACAAGCGCAAGCCCGGCAAGGGCCGTGACGGGAAGCCGGGCGACGACGAGCCGGGCAACCCGGGCGGCCGCGCCGAGGGCATGACCAACGGCGGCGCGGGCGACGACCCGGAGATCCCGTTCCCGGGTCTGCCCATCGAGCCGGGGCTGCTGGGCGGCCAGGACGGCCGGTAGCCGGTAAGCCGGAAGACGGAAAGAGGGAGGGCCCCGGCCGTGTCGGCCGGGGCCCTCCCTCTTTCCGTCTTCCGGCTTACCGTGCGGCGCTACGCGAGCAGCTGCTTGACGACGGCGGCGACGCGGCCGCCCTCGGCGAGCCCGGCGACCTTCGGGTTCACGATCTTCATGACGGCGCCCATCGCCCGCGGCCCCTCGGCGCCCGCGGCCTTGGCCTCCTCGACGGCCTGCGCCACGATCGCGTGCAGCTCGTCGTCGGAGAGCTGCTTGGGCAGGTACTCGGCGAGCACCGCGCCCTCGGCGTTCTCACGCTCGGCCTGCTCGGGGCGGCCGCCCTGCGCGAAGGCGTCGGACGCCTCGCGGCGCTTCTTCGCCTCCTTGGCGATCACCTTGAGGACTTCGTCGTCGGAGAGTTCGCGGGCGGTCTTGCCGGCGACCTCCTCCTTGGTGATCGCGGCGAGGGTGAGCCGGAGCGTGGACGAGCGCAGCTCGTCGCGCGCCTTGATGGCGGTCGTGAGGTCTTCCTGGAGCTTGGCCTTGAGCGTGGTCATGCGGTCGAGTCTGCCACCTGCGGGGGCTGTGGCGCCCACCGGTTTTCGGCGTCTGCGACCATATGGGGATGCACGTGCGTTACGCAGTACCGCTGAAGGTCACCGCTGGAATCGCGGCGGCCGGGGCCGTCGGTGTGGCCTATGCCGCCGGGTTCGAGGCCCGGTCGTTCCGGCTGCGCCGGGTGACCGTACCGGTGCTGCCGCGCGGCATGCGGCCGCTGCGGGTGCTCCAGGTCTCCGACATCCACATGGTGCGCGGCCAGCACAAGAAGCGCCGCTGGCTCCAGTCGCTCGCCGGGCTGCGTCCCGATTTCGTGGTCAACACCGGGGACAACCTCTCCGACACCGAGGGCGTGCCGGACGTGCTCGACGCGCTCGGCCCGCTGATGGACTTCCCCGGTGTGTACGTCTTCGGGTCGAACGACTACTACGGCCCGCGGCTGCGCAACCCCGGCCGCTACCTGATCGAGAAGGTGCAGGGCCGGCACGGGCTGAACGGCAACAAGCCGGTCGTCGGCGCGGTGCACAACCCCTGGGAGCAGATGCGCGACGCGTTCGACGCGGCGGGCTGGCTGAACCTCACCAACACGCGCGGCCGGCTGAAGCTGCCGGGCGCCGAGCTGGCCTTCACCGGCCTGGACGACCCGCACATCAAGCGGGACCGGTTCGCCGAGGTCGCGGGCGGCCCGGAGCCGGACGCCGACTTCTCGCTCGCGGTGGTCCACGCGCCGTACCTGCGGGTCCTGGAGGCCTTCACCGCCGAGCGGTACCCGCTGATCCTCGCGGGCCACACGCACGGCGGCCAGCTGTGCATCCCCTTCTACGGGGCGCTCGTCACCAACTGCGACCTGGACACCGACCGGGTCAAGGGACTGTCCACCCACGAGGCGGCGGGATACCGCTCGTACCTGCACGTCTCGGCGGGCTGCGGCACCAACCGCTTCACCCCGGTGCGCTTCGCGTGCCCGCCGGAGGCGACCCTCCTCACCCTCGCCCCCGAGGCCTGAGCCCCGGCCCCGCCGAAAACCGGATTTCGTCTCAGCGCGAGGGTCCGCTAAAGTAATCGATGTCGCCAGGGCAGCAAGCTTCTGCAAGGGCGACATCGGGGTGTAGCGCAGCTTGGCAGCGCGCTTCGTTCGGGACGAAGAGGTCGTGGGTTCAAATCCCGCCACCCCGACTTCGTAAGACCAGGTTGGCCACCTACCGGTTTCGGTAGGTGGCCAACCTGTTTTGGTATGTGGTCCGGGCTCCTTCTGCGTACGGCGTCAGGCCGTCGTGGGGGCTATCAAGAGCTGGGTCGCCTGGGTGGCGTTTGCGGCGTCGACTGCGCGGGCCATCGCTTCGCGGGCCGCGTCCGGGGTCGTGTTCGGGGGGACCACCAGGAGTGCGAAGTGGTCCTGGTCGCCGCGGGTGATGAGGACGGTGTCGTCGCCGACCGGGTCGGAGTCGAGGTGCACGACGCGGTCTTCGACCATCAGACGGGTCGGGAGGCCGTTCCAGGCGGAGGCGTCCAGGGCGACCCGGGTGATGGGGCCGAGGTGCTTGGTCAGTGCGGTGATCAGGGCGGGAAGCTCGGTCGAGACATCGCGGGTCCGGGGCCACCACGCGCCGTCGAGCACCCCTGTGCGGGAGCGCGTGGTCTGCAGCCGCAGCAGGGCCGTGCCGGGCTTGACCGCGTGGTGGATCTCGTCCGGGAGGAGCCGGGACGGAGTGGGCTGCCTGTCGGGTTCGGACATGGTGATCCGCCCCTTCCGGGGTACGGCCGCCCGTACTGGGTACGGCGGTTGGCCGGCGCGACGCCGCCGACACCTCACGGTACTGCGCGAGGTGTCGCCCGCGCTCGCCGGAGCAGCCCCCGCCTATCTTCCGTACTGCGGAAAATACCTGGTCACAAAAGGATTCAGGGGCATTTCAGGCGTACAGTGGAAGGACCGGAAGCACTTCGCGCACCAGCGTCCACGCAGGTGTCGTTTCCGGGGAACACGAAAGCCGGGCTGCCGACGGGTGGCCCGGGGGCAGGTCCGCGTCATGACCACGACCCTTGACCGCACAGCGCCCCGCGACCTCGCCCACGAGTTTTCGGCTCGACTGTCACTGACTCCGAAGACCACGCTCGCCGGCCAGCTGGACGGCGCGTGGTGGCCCTACTCCAGGAATCTGGAAGCCGAACTTCCGCCGCTGGCAGCCGCACTCGACGAGGCCTGGGGACGCATCACACGCGTCACCGTCAACCCCACCCGCTGGCCCGCCATCCCGCACAAGGTGCCCGTAGGCGGGCACTCCGTGCACGTGGGGTGGTTCGCCGAGCAGGACCCCGACAAGCTGATCCTGCTGTCGCTCTCCGTCGGACGCTGGGACCTGCTCGTGGTTCCGCCCGAGACGGAGCCGGCCGCCGCCGCTCGGCTGATGGCTGCCGCAGCGGTGCCGGGCAGCGTCCTGACCGCCGGAGCCCTGATGGCCAACGAGACCGTGATCGGCCGCGGCATCCGGGACCGCCGGAGCCGTGAGGACACCTGGGAGACCGAAGGCGGGGCATGCATGTCGCCGTTCGGGCACCTGGTCGGGCGGCGGGCGCTGCCCGTGCCCGGGAACACCTGGAGGTGAGCAGGATGGAGACCATCGCCTTCATCGCCGTGATCGTGGTCATGATCGCCCTCGGGATGCGCCTGATCCATCTGCTCAACGCGCAGCACGATGCGCGGATCGCGGCCTACGACTTCAGCGACGCCCCTCCCTCACCGGTCGGCACCCGTCGTCGAGCCCACCGCAAGAGTGCCGACCGGTGACCTCCCCCGCTCCGAAGGGACACACCGTTGTGAAGCCCATCGAGATCCTGAACCTGCCGTCGGACGGGCACGCGGAGGTCAGGATCGTCGCGTCCTCCCCCGATGCCGCCCGCGCGGTCGCCGAGGTGCTGCGGCACTGTTTCGGCGGCACCGAGCAGCGCAGCTACCCGACCGCGGACGGCGGCACCCGGCTCCACCTCACGCTGGACACGGCCTCCGCCGCCGGACCCGCCCGCTCCTGGCTGGCTTCCAGCAGGTCTGCCGTCGGGACCGGCGTCCATGCCGACGAGGTCTGAGCCCGGCGGTCGTTCGGCCGGACGAGGAAGCGGGCCGCGGCGCAGACCGCGACGACCGGCGGATGGAGCGGACCGGGTCCCGGCGGCGACGCCTCAGGCGTCGAGCCGGTAGCCCATGCCCGGGGTGGTGATCAGGTAGCGGGGGTGGGACGGGTCCGCTTCCAGTTTGCGGCGGAGCTGGGCCATGTAGACCCGCAGGTAGTTGGTCTGGGTGCCGTACGACGCCCCCCACACCTCCTGGAGCAGGTGCTTCTGGCTCACCAGCTTTCCGCGGTTGCGGATCAGCACCTCCAGGAGGTGCCATTCGGTGGGGGTGAGGCGTACCTCGCGGTCCTGGCGGCGGGCCTTCTTGGCGCGGAGGTCGATGGTGAAGTCCTCCGTCTCCAGGACGGCCGGTTCCGCCACGGCGCTCTTCGCGGCGGCGGTCCGGCGGGAGCAGGCCCGCAGCCTGGCGAGGAGCTCGTTCATGCTGAACGGCTTGGTGATGTAGTCGTCGGCGCCCGCGTCGAGGGCTTCGACCTTCTCGTCGGAGCTGTGCCGGGCGGAGACCACCAGGATCGGCACCCGCGACCAGCCGCGCAGCCGCCGGATGGCGTCGATGCCGTCCATGTCGGGCAGCCCGAGGTCGAGCAGGATCACGTCGGGACGCCGGGCCGCCGCGGCTTCGAGCGCCGAGGCGCCGTCGTGGGCGGAGTCCACGTCGTACTGGCGGGCCTTCAGGTTGATCACCATGGCCCGTACGAGCTGCGGTTCGTCGTCGACCACCAGCACCCGGGTCATTTCGCGGTCAGCGCCTTGAGTGCGGTGTTGAGTTCGAGGACGTTGACGCGGGGCTCGCCGATGAAGCCGAGGGTGCGGCCGGTGGTGTGGTCGGCGACGAGCTTCTCGACCTGCTTGACGTCGAGGTCGTTCTTCTCGGCGACGCGGTGGACCTGGAGCTCGGCGTAGGCGGGGGAGATGTGCGGGTCGAGGCCGGAGCCGGAGGAGGTGACGGCGTCGGCGGGCACGTCCTGCGGCCTGACCTTGTAGGTGGCCGTGGAGTTGTCGGCGACGACGGCGGCCTTGGCGTCCTTGACCCAGGTGATCAGGTCGGCGTTGTCGCCGGAGCGGTTGGTGGCGCCGGAGAGGATCAGCGAGTACCGGGTGTTGACGCTGTTGGAGCCCAGGCCGTTGGAGGGGCGGGGCTGGAACCATGCGAGGTCCGGCTTCGCGGCCTCTTCCGGGTCGTTCGGGTCCTTCTTCGGCAGGTTGTAGGTCTGGCCGATGAGGGAGGAGCCGACGACCTGGCCGCTGCTGTCCTTGATCTCGGATCCGTTGGCCTTGTCGTGGAAGACGGCCTGGGCGATCCCCGTGACGGCCAGCGGGTAGAGGACCCCGCAGATCACGGTCAGAACGAGGAGGGCCCGGAGGCCCGCACCGATCAGGCGCGCGGTGTTGCCTACAGAGTTGTTCATGACGGTCAGCCGATTCCGGGGATGAGGGAGATGAGGAGGTCGATGAGCTTGATGCCGATGAACGGGGCGATGAGGCCGCCGAGTCCGTAGAGGCCGAGGTTGCGGCGGAGCATCTTGTCGGCGCTGGTGGGCTTGTACTGGACGCCCTTGAGGGCGAGCGGCACGAGCGCGATGATGATCAGCGCGTTGAAGATGACGGCGGAGAGGATCGCGGACTCCGGCGAGGCCAGGTTCATGATGTTGAGCTTGTCCAGGCCCGGGTAGACCACCGCGAACATCGCCGGGATGATCGCGAAGTACTTCGCGACGTCGTTGGCGATGGAGAACGTCGTCAGGGCTCCGCGGGTGATCAGGAGCTGCTTGCCGATCTCCACGATCTCGATGAGCTTGGTGGGGTTGGAGTCCAGGTCCACCATGTTCCCGGCCTCCTTGGCGGCCGAGGTGCCCGTGTTCATCGCCACGCCGACATCGGCCTGCGCCAGCGCCGGGGCGTCGTTCGTACCGTCACCGGTCATCGCGACCAGCTTCCCGCCCGCCTGCTCCCGCTTGATCAGGGCCATCTTGTCCTCGGGCGTGGCCTCCGCGAGGAAATCGTCCACGCCCGCCTCCTCGGCGATGGCCTTCGCGGTGAGCGGGTTGTCACCCGTGATCATGACGGTCTTGATGCCCATCCGGCGCAGCTCGTCGAACCGCTCCCGCATGCCCTCCTTGACCACGTCCTTGAGGTGGATGACACCGAGGACGCGGGCGCCCCGATCGTCATGGACGGCGACGAGGAGAGGCGTGCCACCGGCCTGGGAGATGGCATCGGCAAGGGTGCCGGCGTCGTCGGCGACCCGGCCGCCCTGTTCCCTGACCCAGGCGATGACGGAGCCGGCTGCGCCCTTGCGGGTCTTCTTGCCGTCCACGTCGACGCCGGACATGCGGGTCTGCGCGGTGAACGGGATCCACTCGGCGTGGGCGAGTTCGCCCTGGTGGCGCTCCCGCAGCCCGTACTTCTCCTTCGCCAGGACCACGATCGAGCGGCCCTCGGGGGTCTCGTCCGCGAGCGAGGACAGCTGGGCGGCGTCCGCCAGCTCGGCCTCCGTGGTGCCCTTGACCGGCACGAACTCCGATGCCTGGCGGTTGCCGAGGGTGATCGTGCCGGTCTTGTCCAGCAGCAGCGTCGAGACGTCGCCGGCCGCTTCGACCGCACGGCCCGACATGGCCAGGACGTTGCGCTGGACCAGGCGGTCCATGCCCGCGATGCCGATCGCCGAGAGCAGGGCGCCGATGGTGGTGGGGATCAGGCAGACCAGCAGCGCGGTCAGCACGATCATCGACTGCTTGGCGCCCGCGTAGATCGCGAACGGCTGGAGCGTGACCACGGCCAGAAGGAAGACGATCGTCAGCGAGGCGAGCAGGATGTTCAGCGCGATCTCGTTGGGCGTCTTCTGCCGGGCCGCGCCCTCGACCAACGCGATCATCCGGTCGATGAAGGTCTCACCGGGCTTCGTCGTGATCTTGACGACGATCCGGTCGGAGAGCACCTTCGTGCCGCCCGTGACCGCGCTGCGGTCGCCGCCGGACTCGCGGATGACGGGGGCGGACTCGCCGGTGATCGCGGACTCGTCGACCGATGCGACGCCTTCGACCACGTCGCCGTCGCCGGGGATCACGTCGCCGGCCTCGCAGACCACCAGGTCGCCGATCTTCAGCTCGGTGCCCGGTACGCGTTCCTCGCTCGTGCCGTCCTCGGTGAGGCGGCGGGCGACGGAGTCGGTCTTGGCCTTGCGCAGGGTGTCGGCCTGGGCCTTGCCGCGGCCCTCGGCCACGGCCTCCGCGAGGTTCGCGAAGATCGTGGTCAGCCACAGCCACGCCGTGATGGCCCAGCCGAACCAGTCCGACGGGTCCTTGACCGCCAGGACGGTGGTGACGACCGAGCCGATCAGCACCACGAACATGACCGGCGACTTGATCATGATGCGCGGGTCGAGCTTGCGTATGGCGTCCGGGAAGGACTTCACCAGCTGCTTGGGGTCGAAGAGACCACCGCCGACCCGGCCGCCGTCGCCGGGCTTCTGGCCGGTCGGGAGGTCCTGGTGGGGGGCTCGGGTGGGAGTTGCGGTGCTCATGATGCGAGCCCTTCGGCAAGCGGACCCAGCGCGAGGGCCGGGAAGTAGGTGAGGCCGGTGACGATCAGGATGGTTCCGACCAGCAGGCCGGTGAACAGGGGCTTCTCGGTCCGCAGGGTGCCCGCCGTCTCCGGGACGGGCTTCTGCTCGGCGAGCGAGCCGGCCAGCGCCAGGACGAACACCATGGGCAGGAAGCGGCCCAGCAGCATGGCGATGCCGATGGTCGAGTTGAACCACTGGGTGTCGGCGTTGAGGCCCGCGAAGGCCGAGCCGTTGTTGTTCGCGCCCGAGGTGTAGGCGTAGAGGATCTCGGAGAAACCGTGCGCGCCGGTGTTCGTCATCGAGTGGCCCGGGGTGTCCAGGGCCATCGCCACGGCGGTGAAACCGAGCACCAGCGCAGGGGTGATCAGGATGTAGCAGGCCGCGAACTTGATCTCACGGGTGCCGATCTTCTTGCCCAGGTACTCCGGCGTCCGGCCGACCATCAGCCCCGCGATGAACACCGCGATGATCGCCATGATCAGCATGCCGTAGAGGCCGGAGCCGACACCGCCGGGCGCGATCTCGCCCAACTGCATGCCCAGCAGCTGGATACCGCCGCCCAGGCCCGTGTACGAGGAGTGGAAGGAGTTCACCGCGCCCGTGGAAGTGAGCGTGGTGGCCACGGCGAAGATCGACGAGCCGCCGATGCCGAAGCGGGTCTCCTTGCCCTCCATCGCGCCGCCCGCGATCTCGAACGCCGGGCCGTTGTGGGCGAATTCGGTCCACATCATCAGCGCGGTGAAGCCCAGCCAGATCGTGGCCATCGTCGCCAGGATCGCGTAGCCCTGCTTGACGCTGCCGACCATCCGGCCGAAGGTGCGGGTCAGGGCGAAGGGGATCACCAGGATCAGGAAGATCTCGAACAGGTTCGAGACCGGATTCGGATTCTCGAAGGGGTGCGCGGAGTTGGCGTTGAAGTAGCCGCCACCGTTGGTGCCGAGCTCCTTGATGACCTCCTGCGAGGCCACCGCCCCGCCGTTCCACTGCTGCGAGCCCCCCATGAACTGGCCGACCTCGTGGATCCCGGCGAAGTTCTGGATCGCCCCGCACGCCACCAGAACGACCGCGCCGACCACCGAGAGCGGCAGCAGGATCCGGACGGTGCCGCGCACCAGGTCGGACCAGAAGTTCCCCAGCTCACCGGTACGGGAGCGCGCGAAGCCCCGTACGAGCGCCACCGCCACCGCCATGCCGACCGCCGCCGAGACGAAGTTCTGCACCGCCAGGCCACCGGTCTGCACGACGTGGCCCATGGCCTGCTCACCGGCGTACGACTGCCAGTTGGTGTTCGCCACGAACGACGCAGCAGTATTGAAGGCCTGGTCCGGGTCGATCGACGCGAAGCCCAGCGAGCCGGGCAGACTGCCCTGCAGCCGCTGCAAGCCGTACAGGAACAGCACGCCCACGGCCGAGAACGCGAGCACCCCGCGCAGGTACGCGGGCCAGCGCATCTCGGCATCCGGGTTCGCACCGATGGCCTTGTAGATCCACTTCTCCGGCCGGTAATGCCTCTCGGAGGAGTAGACCCGGGCCATGTAGTCGCCCAGCGGACGGTAAACCAGCGCCAGCACCGCCACGAGGGCGAGCAGCTGGAGCACACCGGAAAGTACGGGACTCATCGAGGCTCAGAACCTCTCCGGGTACACGAGGGCCAGCACGAGGTAGCCCAGCAGAGCGACGGCGACGACGAGGCCGACGATGTTCTCGGCAGTCACAGCTTCGCCACCCCCTTGGCGACGAGAGCCACCAGCGCGAAGACCGCGAGCGTAGTGACGACGAAGGCCAGATCGGCCATCGCGAACTCCTGAAGAGGATCAGAGGATTTTCGGACTCTTAGAGAGAACCGCCTCTTTCAGGCGTCAAGAGCGTCCTTGACGGGCCCCATACGGCCGCGGACGTGTCCTTGACGGATCCCTAACGCGATCAGAGCCAGCCGTTGCGCCGGAAGCCCCGGTAGATGACGATGCAGGCCGTCGCGATCACCGCGAGCACCGCCGGGTAGCCGTACGTCCACTTCAGCTCGGGCATGTGCTCGAAGTTCATGCCGTAGACCCCGCAGACCATGGTCGGCACGGCGACGATGGCCGCCCAGGCCGTGATCTTGCGCATGTCCTCGTTCTGCGCGACGGTCACCTGCGCCAGGTGCGCCTGGAGGATGGAGTCGAGCAGCGCGTCGTACGACGCGATCTGCTCCGTGGTGCGGGTCAGGTGGTCGGCGACGTCGCGGAAGTACGCGCGGATGTCCGGACCGATCGACGGCATGGGCTGGGTCGCCAGCTGCTGCAGGGGCCGGTCCAGCGGGGCGACCGCCCGGCGCAGCTCCAGCAGCTCGCGCTTGAGCTGGTAGATCCGGCCCGCGTCGCCGCGGCTGCCCTCCTCGCTGAAGACGGCCGTCTCGACGGCCTCCAGGTCGTTCTGCACGGCGTCCGTGACGGCGAGGTACTCGTCGACCACGTGGTCCGCTATGGCGTGCAGCACCACGGCAGGGCCCTTGGCGAGCTGCTCCGGGTCGGTCTCCAGGACCTCCCGGAGCGGGCCGAGCGAGCCGTGGCCGCCGTGCCGGATGGTGATCACGAAGTCGGCGCCGGTGAAGACCATCAGCTCGCCGGTGTCCACGACCTCGCTGGTGGCCGTCAGCTCCTCGTGCTCGACGTAGCGGACGGTCTTGAACACCGAGAAGAGCGTGTCGCCGTACCGCTCCACCTTGGGGCGCTGGTGGGCGTGGACCGCGTCCTCCACGGCCAGCGGGTGCAGGTCGAAGAGCTTCGCCAGCCCGGCGAACTCCTCCTGCGAGGGTTCGTGCAGGCCGATCCAGACGAAGCCGTCGCCCTCGCGGCGGACCCGTCGCAGCGCCTCTTCGGTCTCCTGGCAGCCGTCCTGCCGTACGCCGTCCAGATAGACCACGCAGTTGACCACGGCCGAGCCGAGCGGCGAGCGGGCCGGGTGGCTGAGGTCGACGGCCCGCCGGTAGCTGCGGCGGACCGCTTGGCGGAGGTGGCTGAACATCGACACTGCGGGGCTCCTTCGGCAGGTCGAGGCCAGTGTGCCAGCCCCGGCCGCCGTGACACTGTGGCCTGCACCCCATCAGCGCCCGCCGGCGCCCGCCGGCACCCGTCAACAACACCCACCCGAAAGCCGAAGCCCATGCTGGTCGCCCGTTCCGTCGCCCTGTTCGCCGTCGCCGCCCTCTTCGAGATCGGAGGCGCCTGGCTGGTGTGGCAGGGCGTCCGCGAGCACCGCGGCTGGGTGTGGATCGGCGCGGGCGTGATCGCCCTGGGCCTCTACGGCGTCGTGGCGACGTTCCAGAGCGACGAGAACTTCGGCCGGATCCTCGCCGCGTACGGCGGGGTGTTCGTGGCGGGCTCGATCGCCTGGGGCATGGTCGCCGACGGCTACCGGCCCGACCGGTACGACGTGCTCGGCGCGCTCGTGTGCCTGGCCGGCATGGCCGTGATCATGTACGCCCCGCGCGGCCACTGAGCGGCCGGGGAGCCTCCTGTCGGCGCTGCGCCGTTCAGCGGTGCTCCGGGTTCGGGAAGTCGAAGCGGCAGCCCGCGTCCCACAGCGAGCGCTGGTTGCCGTGGGCGGGGATGCCGCCGGTGCGCCGGAGCAGGGCCGCCAGGTGCATGAGGTTCCAGCTCATGAAGGCGGTGTTGCGGTTGGTGAAGTCGTTCTCCGGTCCGCCCGAGCCCTCGTCGAGGTACGACGGACCGGGCCCGGCCTCGCCGATCCAGCCCGCATCGGCCTGCGGCGGGATGACGTACCCCAGGTGCTGGAGGCTGTAGAGGACGTTCATCGCGCAGTGCTTGACGCCGTCCTCGTTGCCCGTGATCAGGCAGCCGCCGACCCGGCCGTAGTACGCGTACTGGCCCTGCTCGTTGAGGATGCTGGAGCAGGCGTACAGCCGCTCGATGACCGTCTTCATCACCGAGCTGTTGTCGCCGAGCCAGATCGGGCCGCACAGGACCAGGATGTCCGCCGCCATGATCTGCGAGTACAGCACCGGCCAGTCGTCGCTCTCCCAGCCGTGCTCGGTCATGTCCGGCCAGACGCCGGTGGCGATGTCACGGTCGACCGCGCGGACCAGCTCGGTCGCGACGCCGTTCGCCTCCATGACGGCACGGCTCTTGTCGATCAGGCCGTCGGTGTTGCTGACCTCCGGCGAGCGCTTGAGGGTGCAGTTCACGTAGACCGCGCGCAGGCGCAGGTCCTCGTACCGGTACTCCGGGGGCGTGGCGGGTGTCGGGGGCACGCGACCAGCGTGCGGGCCACCGGGGGGCGCCGCCACCCCGGTGGCCCGTCCGGGCCGGTTACGCGTCCGCAGCCGCGCCGGACTCCGCGTCCGCCTGCGCCGACAGCTCCTGCGCGATGGCCGCCAGCAGCTGCCGGGCGGTGCCGGACTGCGCCTCGTCCGGGGTGAAGCCCTCGGCGCGGATGCCCGGGACCGACAGCGTGGGCTCGACGGTCTTCAGGCCCAGGCGGTCCACGACCGGCCGCAGCATCTCGATGGCCGGGGCGCCGCCGGTCGGGCCGGCGGTGTAGCTGACCAGGCCGAGCGGCTTGCCCTTCCACTCGTGGTAGAGCGTGTCGAGGGCGTTCTTGACGGGCGCGGTGAAGCCGCCGTTGTACATCGGCATGACGATGACGATCGCCTCGGCCGAGGAGATCAGCGCGCTCCAGTCCTTGGTGTGCTGGTGCACGTAGGTGCCGGTCGCGGGCAGTTCGGGCTCGTCCTGCAGCGGAAGGCCGATCTTGCCGAGGTCGGCCTCGGTCACGTCGAAGCCGCCTGCCTCCTGCGCGAGTTCGGCGATCCACCGGGCGACGGGACGGCCGGCCGTGGTGGGGCGGGTGCTGGCGGCGATGACAAGCAGGCGGCGCATCGGTGAGTACCTTCCGCAAATGAGCTGGTAGTTGACGTCCCGCACATTCAACACGAGCCGGGCGAAAGACTGTCGGCCGCCCTCGGGTGCGGCGGAGGGGGCTACTTCAGGCGCCAGTGGGCGCCTTCCCGGGCGTCGCGCGCGCGGACGAAGTCCACCTGCTCGGGCGGCTCTCCGGGCCAGTCCAGCCGGGTGGCCGGGTACGGCGTCTCGGCGAGCACCCGGCCGCGCGCGACCACGTACCGCGGGCGCACCTGGCGCCGGACCGCGTCGAAGGGCGAGTCGGCGGGCAGCAGGACGAAGTCGGCGGGGCGGCCGGGTGCGATCCCGTACTCCTCCCCCAGGCCCAGCACCCGCGCGGCCCGGTCCGTGACCATCGAGAACGCGGTGGCGACCTCGTCCGCCCCGGTCAGCTGGGCGGCGTAGACGCCGGTCAGTGCGGTCTGGAGCGGGTTGCCGGTGCCGAGGGCGTTCCACGGGTCCATCACATCGTCGTGCCCGAAGGCGACGTTGACCCCGGCGGCCAGCATCTCCTTGACCTGGGTGAGCCCGCGCCGCCGCGGATAGGCGTCGAAGCGGCCCTGGAGGTTGAGGTTCGCGAAGGGGTTGCAGACCAGGTGGATCCCCGAACGCGCCAGCAGCCGCTGGAGTTTGAAGCTGTACGCGCCGTTGTACGAGCCCATGGCGGTGGTGTGCGAGGCGGTGACCCGCTCCCCCAGGCCCGAGCGCAGCGCCAGCGCCGCCACGACCTCCACGAACCGCGACTGCTCGTCGTCGATCTCGTCGCAGTGCGCGTCGATCCGCAGCCCGTGCCGCTCGGCCAGCTCGAAGGCCGTGTGCAGGGAGGCCACGCCGTCCTCGCGGGTGTCCTCGAAGTGCGGGATGGCGCCCACCACGTCGGCACCCCGGGCCACCGCTTCGGCCAGCAGCCGCGCCCCCTCCGGGAAGGAGTGGATCCCCTCCTGGGGGAAGGCCACGATCTGGAGGCCGACGACGTCGCGGACCCGTTCGCGGACCTCGACCAGCGCGTGGAGGGCGGTGAGCCGGCTGTCGGTGACGTCGCAGTGCGTGCGGACGTGCAGAACGCCCTGTGCGGCCTGCCAGCGCAGCACTTCCGTGGCGCGGCCGATCACGTCCTCGCGGGTCAGGGTCTGTTTGCGCTCGCTCCAGCAGGCGATGCCCTCCCAGAGGGTGCCGGAGGCGTTCCAGCGGGGTTCGCCCGCGGTCAGCGCGGTGTCGAGGTGGATGTGCGGCTCGACGAAGGGCGCGGTGAGCAGGGCTCCGTGCGCATCGATGACCGTGCCCGTCTCCGGGGGCTCCTTCTGGTCGTCGTACGGGAGTACGCGCGAGATCCGGCCGTTCTCGCACTCCACGTCGGACAGTCCGCTCGCCACCCGGCCGTCGCCGGTGTACAGCCGGGCCCCGCGCACGATCATCTGCATGCCGTTCAGCCTACGGAGCACACCCGGTCGGCTGTTTCACGTGAAACAGCCGACCGGGTGACCGGTGAAGAGATCCCGCCACGGCCCTGGCCGTGCGCTCCCTAGCCGCGCTTGGCCTGGGCCTTCTGCTGCATGCCCCGCGTCTTCGCCGCGGACGAGTGCGGGTCCTTGAATGCCGCCTTGGCGTGGGCCTCGGCCGCAGCGTTCTTGGCGCGCGCTGCTTCGTCGCCGGACTTGCCGGTACGGGCTTTCTTGGCCATGACACTCCTCCTTGGAGCTTCCGGAGAGGCATACGCCCTCCACTGTCACCCCGGATGGCCCAATCGGCATCCGGAAGGCGGACAGAATGGGCACATGACCGATGACACCAGCCAGTCCGGGACGCCCGGGATGCCCGACTGGGAGAAGCGCTTCCGGGCCCCGCGGGTCGGCCTGCCGGAGTGGGCCGAGGACGCCCCGGACCGCTCCCTCTTCGTCTCGAACGCCACCGGCACCTACGAGCTCTACGCCTGGGACCGGACCACCGGCGAGCGCCGCCAGGCCACCGACCGGCCCAACGGCACCACCGACGGAACCCTCTCCCCCGACGGCGAGTGGATCTGGTGGTTCTCCGACACCGACGGCGACGAGTTCGGTGTCTGGGTGCGCCAGCCGTTCGCGGGCGGCGACGACGTGCCCGCCGCCCCGGGCCTCGAGGCGTCGTACCCGGCCGGTCTGGCCATCGGCCGGGACGGTACGGCCGTGGTGGGCCGGTCCACGGACGAGGACGGCTCGACCGTGCACGTGGTCCGTCCCGGCGCCGCGCCCGTGGAGATCTACCGGCACCGCGAGTCCGCGGGCGTCGGCGACCTCTCCCACGACGGCACCCTCCTCGCCATCGAGCACACCGAGCACGGGGACGCGATGCACTCCGCGCTGCGGGTGCTGTCGCTGGACGGCTCGACCGTCGCCGAGCTCGACGACACCAAGGGCGGCACGGTCGAGCTGGGCCTCGAGGTGCTGGGCTTCGCTCCCGTGGCCGGGGACACCCGCCTGCTGATCGGACACCAGCGGCGCGGCCGCTGGGAGCCGATGATCTGGGACGTGGCGACGGGCACGGAGAGCGACCTCGCCGTCGGGCTGCCGGGCGACGTCGCCGCCGAGTGGTATCCGGACGGCTCCGCCCTGCTGATCGAGCACAGCTTCGAGGCCCGCAGCGAGCTGTGGCGCCACGACCTGGCGACGCGCGAGCTGGTCCGGGTCGACACACCGCCCGGCACGGTCTCGGGGGCCACGGCCCGCCCCGACGGGACGGTGGAGTACCTGTGGTCCTCCGCCGCCGAGCCGTCCTCCGTGCGCTCGACCGCGGGCGGGGTGGTGCTGGAGGCACCCGGCATGAAGGCGCCGGGCTCGGTGCCCGTCGAGGACGTCTGGGTGGAGGGCCCCGGCGGCCGCATCCACGCGCTGGCGCAGCGCCCGGCGACGGGCGAGGGCCCCTTCCCGACGGTCTTCGAGATCCACGGCGGGCCGGCCTGGCACGACAGCGATGCGTTCGCGGCGGCTCCGGCGGCCTGGCTGGACCACGGCTTCGCGGTGGTCCGGGTCAACTACCGCGGCTCCACCGGCTACGGCCGGGAGTGGACGGACGCCCTCAAGCACCGGGTCGGCCTGATCGAGCTGGAGGACATCGCGGCCGTACGCGAATGGGCCGTGTCCTCGGGTCTCTCCGACCCCGCCCGCCTGGTGCTCTCGGGCGGCTCGTGGGGCGGGTACCTCACCCTCCTCGGCCTGGGCACCCAGCCGGACGTGTGGGCGGCCGGCCTGGCCGCGGTGCCCGTCGCCGACTACGTGACGGCGTACCACGACGAGATGGAGGCGCTGAAGGCGCTGGACCGGACGCTGTTCGGCGGCACCCCGGAGGAGGTCCCGGAGCGTTTCGAGGCCTCGTCGCCGCTGACGTACGTCGACGCCGTGCGCGCTCCGGTGCACATCGCCGCCGGCCTCAACGACCCGCGGTGCCCGATCCGCCAGATCGACAACTACGTCGACCGGCTGGCCGCGCGCGGAGCGGTCCACGACGTCTACCGCTACGACGCCGGGCACGGCTCACTGGTGGTGGAGGAGCGGATCAAGCAGGTCCGGATGGAGCTGGAGTTCGTGCTCAGGCACGTGCGGCCGTAGCGGGCTCGGGCTCGGCGTCCGGGACGAGGCCCAGCTCCGCGTCCCGGATCGCCTCCGCCTCGCGGCGGTAGAGCCGGTACCACATGAAGATCACGAAAGCGGCGAAGACGAACCACTCGCCGGTGTAGCCGAGGTTCTGGAAGGCCTTCAGGTCGAGGCCGGTGTTCGTGGGCGCCGCCGCGGGCACCGGCTGCATCCCGGCGACGCCCGCCGGCGCCTCCGGCAGCGTCAGCCACGCGTCGTACAGCGGGTACGGGACCAGGTTGACCAAGGAGGCCGCGCCGATCACGCCGAGCTGTCCGGCGGGCAGGCCGCCCTGGGAGTGCACGCCCTTGGTGGAGGAGTTCTCGGAGGCCTGGAGCGCGCCGGTGACCTCGACCCGCCCGGCCGGCGGCGCGGGGGCCTTCGCCTGGTCCGGGGTGCCGGGGAGCCAGCCGCGGACCACCGGGACGGCCTTGCCGCCGTCGGTCTTCAGCAGCGTCAGGACGTAGTACCCGGCCCGGCCGTCGAGCGTGCGCTCGGGCACCAGCAGCTGGTCGGCGTAGGTGCCGGAGACCTTCGCGAGCCGTCCCGAGGTCTTCTTGTCGACCGGCAGCAGCGCCTCCAGCGGCTGCGCCGAGCGCTCCGACACGGGCCGCTCCGCCGTGGCCTCGCGGTGGGTGTCGACGCGGTCCTCGAACCGGCCGAGCTGCCACGACCCCATGAAAAGACAGAAGGGGACGGCCAGCACGACGAAGACGTTGATCCCCCACCACCGCGGGGTCAGCAGGAAGCGGTGCACCCCTCCACGGTACGGGCCCCGCCCCCGGCCCCGGGACGCGGCCCCGTCGGGGACCGCGGGCACCGGCCCGCGGGCGGCCCGGGACCTCCCCGGGACCTCCCCGACTTCCTAGACGACGGGCCCGGTCGGGAGCAGTCCGGTGCGGTAGAGCGTGCCGGAGCAGGCGTTCGGGATGACGGTGTGGGCCGTCGGCGCGCCCGGCTGCGCGGTGTGCGTGATCTCGATGCTCGCGCCGTCGGCGGCCGAGCCCTCCTCGGTGGTGTCGCCGCCCGTGTCGGAGCCGCCGCCGAGCGGGTCGGAGCCGTCCAGGCCGCCGTCGCCGTCGGCGCCGCCCGGGCCCGGCTCGCCGGTGGCCGTGCCCGCGTCGGTGCCGGCGCTCGTACTACCGCCCTGGGAGCCGTCCTGCGAGGGCGTGGGGCCCGGGTCGGTCGCGGTGGGGCAGGCCTGCGCAGGGACCCAGGCGAACTGGATCTCGTAGGCCTCGTTCGGCTGGAGGACCAGGCTGGTCGGCTCGGTGCCGCCGGGGAGGCCGGTCGCCGGGTCGCCCGCCGCGTGGTCGGCCACGGTGATCTTCGCCGGGTCGGCCCCCTCGCCGGACGGGGTGGCCGTCATGCTGCCCTTGCCGGAGACGGTGCACTCGCCCTGCGAGACGTTGGTGATCCGGAAGGTGCCGTAGACCTTGCCGTCGGCGTCCGGGGTACGGGTGTCCTGGAGCGCGACGCCGAGCTGGTCGGCGTGGCAGGCGGGCGCGTCCGCGGCCGTGGCGGGCGGGTTGGGGCCCGTGCCCCCGCCGGTCTCGCCGGTGCCGCCGCTGGTCTCCCGCTGCTTGCCGCCGCCCTTGCCCTGCGGGTCGCCCTTGTCGCCCTTGCCGCGGTCCTTGCCGCCCCCGGCCGTGGGGCGCGCAGCGGGGGTCGGCAGACCGGGCCAGGTGAGGTCCGGGTCGCTGACGCCGCTGACGCCTCCCTGGGCCTGCTCGCCGTGGCCGGCGATGGCGGGCCGGTCGGTCGAGCCGTCGGGGCTCTTGGCGACCTTCACGAACGCCGGGATGGAGATGCCGATCAGCAGGGCCGCCGCGACCGCGCCCACCATGGCCTGGCGCTTGCGGGCCCGGCGGGCGGGTACGGCGTACCGCAACCGCTCCAGCGCGCCGTCGGAGGGTTCGAGGTCCGCGACCGCGCCCTGGAGCAGGCTCCTCAGGGCCAGTTCGCCGTCAGGACCGGGACTGCTGTTCACGGCGCTGCTTTCGCTCGGGTTCGGTTCGTCGCGGTGGTCGCGTCCGTCGCGGTGACCGCGTCCGTCGCGTTCACCCCGTGCGTGTGTGTCGCTCATCGCCCCGCCTCCATGGCCTTCCGCAGCGCCGCGATCCCGCGGGATCCGTACGCCTTCACCGACCCCAGCGATATCCCGAGCGTCTCGGCCACCTGGGCCTCCGTCATGTCGGCGAAGTAGCGCAGCACCAGGACCTCCCGCTGCCGGCGCTGGATGCCCTTCATCGCCTTGATGAGGTCGTCCCGCTCCAGCTGGTCGTAAGCGCCTTCCTCGGCACTCGCCATGTCCGGCATCGGCTTCGAGAGGAGCTTGAGGCTCAGGATGCGCCGACGCAGCGCGGAGCGGGAGAGGTTGACCACGGTCTGGCGCAGGTACGCGAGGGTCTTCTCGGGGTCGCGGACCCGGCTGCGCGCCGAGTGGACCCGGATGAACGCCTCCTGGACGACGTCCTCGCAGGAGGCCGTGTCGTCGAGGAGCAGCGCGGCGAGACCGAGGAGCGAGCGGTAGTGCGCCCGGTAGGTCTCGGTGAGGTGGTCGACGGTGGTACCCGCGGCGATGGCGTCGTCGGCGCTGCCTCGCGGAGCGGGGACGCGGCCGGTGCGGGTGGAGCCCAGCGGAGCGATCACCGGCATACCGCCGGTGTTGCGGGGACGCCTGCGGGGCGGCGCGATCGCTGCGCGCGCCGGCAGGACTGCGATGTCGAGAACCTGTGCCACGCCAGTTGGACACGCGTCCCCCCGGCATGGTTGTACGCGCGGGGCATCCAGATCAATGCCGCGTCAAATACCCTCATGCGCACCCGTTCTTCCCAGTCGCCCCATTTGTCCAGGCGGCAGTCGGGCCATCACCTTGATCTCGGGATCAGACAAGATCCTACAAAGGGATGCGCGGTGGGGACTCGCCCAGGGCCACCACTCAAGCGGACGCGAACTCGCCGGCGACCAGTTCCGCGATCTGAGCGGTATTCAGGGCGGCGCCCTTGCGGAGGTTGTCGGCGCAGACGAAGAACTCCAGGGCCCGCGGATCGTCCAGCGACCGGCGCACCCGCCCCACCCAGGCGGGGTCGGTGCCGACCGCATCGGCGGGTGTGGGGAACTCCCCCTTGGCCGGGTCGTCGACGAGGACGATGCCGGGGGCGGCGGCCAGGGTCTCGTGGGCGCCCGCGACGCTGACCTCGTTCTCGAAGCGCGCCCGTACGGTCATCGAGTGCCCGGTGATCACCGGGACCCGGACACAGGTGACGGACACCGGCAGCGACGCCAGGCCCAGCACCTTGCGGGCCTCGGCCCTGATCAGCAGCTCTTCGGAGGACCAGCCGTCCTCGTGCAGCTCACCCGACCAGGGGACGACGTTGAGCGCCAGCGGCGCCGGGAAGGGGCCCGTGTCCTCGCCCACGGCCCGCCGTACGTCGCCGGGCTGCTCGCCCAGGCCGGTGCCCGCGACCAGCGACAGCTGGCGGCGCAGCGCCTCCGCCCCGGCCCGCCCGGCGCCGCCGGCGGCCTGGTACGTGGAGACCTGGAGCTCGCTGAGCCCGTACTCGGCGTGCAGCGCACCCACGGCCACGATCATCGCGAGCGTGACGGCGTCGGGGCCCGCGACGATCCCGCGCGGGCGGATCCGGGCGGCGTGCCCGTTGATCTCGGGGACGACGAGCGGGACCTCGGGGTCCATCCGGAAGGCCGCGGACCGGTCGACGACGACCGTGCCGCGCGCGGTGACGACCGGCGCCCAGTGGGCCGCGACCTGCTCGGGGGTGAGGAAGACGGCGACGTCGCGCGGTCCGAGGCCGTCGAAGGCGTCCTCGGTGAGCGCGAACACCTCGGCCTCCTCCCCGCGCACGGACAGCCTGCGGCCGGCCGAGCGCGAGGAGGCGATCAGGCGTATCTCGCCCCAGACGTCCGCCCGCTGGGACAGGATCTGGAGCAGGACCGAACCGACCGCTCCGGTCGCCCCGACCACGGCGAGCGCCGGGGCGGACCGGGTGGCGGTCATCGTCCGGTGCCTCCGTAGACGACGGCCTCGTCGCTGTCGGAGTCCAGGCCGAAGGCCGTGTGCACGGCGCGGACGGCCTCGTTGACGTCGTCCTGGCGGGTGACCACGGAGATGCGGATCTCGGAGGTGGAGATCAGCTCGATGTTCACGCCCGCGTCGGACAGCGCCTGGAAGAAGGACGCGGTGACGCCCGGGTTGGTCTTCATGCCCGCGCCGACCAGGGAGATCTTGCCGATCTGGTCGTCGTAGCGCAGCGACTCGAAGCCGATCGCGGCCTTCGCCTTCTCCAGGGCGGCGGTGGCCTTGTGGCCCTCGGCCTTGGGGAGCGTGAAGGAGATGTCCGTCAGGCCCGTGGCCGCGGCGGACACGTTCTGCACGATCATGTCGATGTTGATCTCGGCGTCCGCGATGGCGCGGAAGATCGCCGCGGCCTCGCCCGGCTTGTCCGGGACGCCGACGACGGTGATCTTCGCTTCGGAGACGTCATGAGCGACTCCGGAGATGATGGCGTGCTCCACCTGCTCGTCCCCTTGCGGCTTCTCGTTGCTGACCCAGGTGCCGCGCAGTCCGGAGAAGGACGAGCGGACGTGGATCGGGATGTTGTAACGGCGTGCGTACTCCACACAGCGGTGGAGCAGCACCTTGGAGCCGGACGCGGCCAGCTCCAGCATGTCCTCGGAGGAGATCCAGTCGATCTTCCGGGCCTTCTTCACCACGCGCGGGTCGGCGGTGAACACACCGTCGACGTCCGTGTAGATCTCGCAGACCTCCGCGTCCAGCGCGGCCGCGAGCGCGACGGCGGTGGTGTCGGACCCGCCGCGCCCCAGCGTGGTGATGTCCTTGGAGTCGGCGGAGACGCCCTGGAAACCGGCGACGATGGCGATGTTGCCCTCGTCCAGTGCGGTGCGGATCCGGCCCGGCGTGACATCGATGATGCGCGCTTTGTTGTGGACCGAGTCGGTGATGACGCCCGCCTGGCTGCCGGTGAACGACTGGGCTTTGTGCCCCAGGTTTTTGATCGCCATGGCCAGCAGGGCCATGGAGATCCGCTCTCCCGCTGTCAGCAGCATGTCGAATTCCCGGCCGGTAGGCATCGGAGACACCTGCTCGGCGAGATCGATCAGCTCGTCCGTCGTGTCGCCCATCGCGGAAACCACGACGACCACCTGGTGGCCGTTCTTCTTGGCATCGACGATCCGCTTGGCGACGCGCTTGATGCCCTCGGCATCGGCTACGGAGGAGCCTCCGTACTTCTGCACGACAAGGCCCACGTGCGCTCCTCGCTCAGTCCATTACTGCGGTCAGCTCCGCAGTCTAACGAGCGACCGCAATCCGACCTTCGCGTACCACATCATGAGACATGACCGTCATACAAAGAGACGCCGGGGCGCGCGGGGAGGTTCCCCCCGACCCCGTCAGTCGGCGAAGTCCTTCAGCTTGTCGGTCTCCAGGATGATCCCCACCGGGTCCGGGAGCTCGATCACGGCGCCGAAGGGGCGCGTGGTGATCGCCCGGTAGCGGCCGCCTTCGGGCTCGGCGTGCACGACCACGGACCCCTTCTCCCGGTCGACGAGGAGGCACACGGGGATTCGGGCGCTCGCGTAGCCCGCCGGCTTCTCCACCCGGTCACGGGCGTTGGTGTCCCGGTCGCGAGACGTGACCTCGACGGCCATGAGCACACCAGCGGGATCGGCCCATTCCCCCTGGCCCGCCAGATGCTCGGCGGGGACGAGCACGGCGTCGGCGCGCGCCCGGCCCTTCCGGTACCGCTCGGCCTTGATCCCCTGCTCCGGGTACAGCTCAAGGTCTGGCCTCTGCTGCATGCACTGCTTGAGCAGCCACATCACGATGGTCTGGTGGTTCCCGTCCGGCACCGGCTTGACCTGGACCTTTCCCTGGATGAACTCCAGGCGCACGAGCTCGGGCGCGTTGCGCGCCAGCTCCTCGAACTCGTCGATGGACATCTGCGCCGGGGCACCGGTGGGGGTCATGGCCTCGCCTCCTCCCCTCCATGGTGCCCCGGTGGGCACCTCCTGGACGCTCATACGCGCAGCTTCGGGAGGAAGCCGGCGGCCTCGCGGGCGATGTCGGCGAGGCGGTGCACCTCGTGGGGCGTGGGCGCGGCGGGCCGGAAGGTCTGGAGCCGCCTGGCCTCCTCCGTCCCGGCGTGCAGGACCTCGCAGTCCGGGCAGCCGAGTTCGGGCAGGCAGGCGGGGCAGGCGTCGCGCAGGATCGACGCGGTCAGCCCGTCCGCGTCGCAGTGCAGGCAGGCCCGGACCCTGCGGCCGACGGCGGCGGCCGCCGACGGAGCGTGGGGCTCGTCCACGCGCTCGGGCGGCATCTTGGTCTCCAGCCGGATGCGGACGAGGGCCGCGGGGTTGTGCACGGGCCGCGGCAGCCCGGCCGTGAGGGCCTGGGTGAGCTGCCGTACGTCGTACCCGCGCTCCAGCCACGCGTCGGCGAGCGGGGCGAGCCGCTCGCAGTCGTCGGCGGACAGCGCGAGCCCGGGGTCGGCGTCGCGCAGCTGCGCCAGCGCCCGGCGGCCCGCGTCCGCGGCCGGAGGCCGCTCCGGCTCGGCCTCGGGCGCGTCGCAGAACGCCTGCCACCAGTCGTCGTCCCGCGGCGTGCGCGAGAAGTAGGTACGGGTCACCCAGCGGGCGCCGCTCGGCGAGACCAGGTGCTCCTTGAACTGGCGCGCGTGCCCGGCGTCGGCCAGCCGGTGCAGCAGCCTGCGGCAGGAGATCTGCCCGAAGCCGGGCAGGACGGCGGCCAGGGTCTTGTGGTCGACCGCCGCACCCTCGGGCAGCCGGTCGAGGTACCAGGCGAGCGCCGCCTCATCCTTGCTCAGGTGTGCGAATTGCTCTGCCGTCCGGGGGAGTTGCTCGGGCGCATCGCGCTTGCCGAATCCGGGGCGCGCCATCGGATGGGCTGCGGGAGCGGGCAGGGCGGAGCCAAAATCGGCGTACGCCACGAGATCCTCCTTGGGGATCTTGCTGGTGAGACCCCGGCCGATGTCTCAACCATCGCGCCGGGGTTGTTTCGTTGCGGCGAACGCTAGAGCGCTGCGACGCAGCGTCGTGACGGCGATGCCCCGACGCCGCAGCAGATGCCGGATCGCTCGGCTGGAGTAGGCCTTGTCGCCCAGGACTCGGGTCGGTTTCGTGCGTGGGCGGCCGGTGTCGGCTCGCGGAACGCGGATCCCGTCGAGGACCTGACCGAATGCGGTGGCGTCGTTGACGTTGCCGGGCGTGAGCACGATGGACAGCGGCAGTCCCCGGCCGTCGACAGCGAGGTGGACCTTGGTGGTCAGCCCGCCTCGGGACCGGCCGAGGGCCTGGCGCGTCTGCGAGCCGACCGGATCTTCCAGTTCGTCCCCGTCCGCAGCCCCCTTTTACGTGCGCCGGCGGCGTGCTGGTGAGCACGGTTGATCGTGGAGTCGACGGCGACGGTCCACTCCACCCGGCCCTCCGTGGCGTCGCGGACCTGCACATGCTCCAACAGCCTTGCCCACGTGCCGTCCGCCTCCCAGCGGGAAACCGCTCATGGACGGTCTGCCACGGCCCAGACCGCTCGGGCAGGTCACGCCACGGAGCCCCGGTCCGCAACCGCCACAGCACACCATTGACCACCTGCCGGTGATCACGCCACGGCCGACCACGCCCATCCACCTGCGGCAACAAGGGCTCTATCCACCCCCACGCCGCCTCCGTCAACTCACCTCGACCTGCCACAAGATCAATTGTCAGACCAGGCCTTAGCATGGGCACGCCATCCCCCGTGCCGTGTCCAGCCGACGGAAGACACCCATGCGCCTCCAGCGGATATCCGCCGCGACCGCGACCCTCGCCGCGCTCACCACCCTCGCCACCGCCTGCGAGGACCCCCAGAAGAACGGCACGCCGGCCCAGAGCCCCGCCGCGGCCGCCACGGCCTCCGGCCAGGCCTCCCCGCCGGCCGCCGGCCCCGCGCCCGCCACGCTGGCCGGGGCGCAGGCCCACGTACAGAAGTACACGTCCTGCGAGAACCTGAGCACCGACCCGAACGACCGCCGGGTGCCGCTCAGCGGGTTCATCGGCGCCGGGGACTGGAGCATCACGGAACGCGGTGTCTGCACGGACAAGAAGGCGCGGGGCGAGATCGTCCTCTTCCTGACGCCGGACATGAAGGCCTTCCAGCAGGCCGCCAAGGACAACGCCGCGAAGCTGATCGCCGAGGGCCGCGTCGAAACCGACCGCGCCAGCCGCACGGTCGTGGGCCCGACCTTCGCGCTGACCGCGCTCAAGACCGCCACCGCCGTGTCCCTGGTCGACCCGCCCAACTCCGACCTGCGCATCCTGAGCTGCAACCCCGACCTCTACGTACCGGAGGGCTTCAAGAAGGAGAAGGCCCTGGTCGAGGGGTGCTTCCTCACCGACTACGTCAACAGCCCCGACGGCCAGGGCAGCCCCCACCGCGGGGCGGTCCGCGACCCCTCCACCGAGGGCAGCGCGGAGCCGGGCCGGCCGGGCGCCGGGAGCCAGGGGCTGCCGAGCGCGGGCAGCCTCGACGAGCTGAAGAAGATGGTCAGCCCGCACACGGTCGACTGCACGAAGATGACCGTCACCGACGAACCGGTCCAGTCGATCGACTACATGCCGGTCGTCGACGGCAGCCCGCGCTCCTGGGGCGTCAAGCAGCGGGCCGTCTGCGGCGAGCTCGGCGGGGAGCGGCGCGCGCACAACCTGAACTGGCTGGACACCGTCTCCGACATGAAGACCCTCCAGATCAAGGCCAAGGCGGCGCAGCTGGCCGACCTGAAGGACGACGGACGGCTCAAGGCCACCGCGAGCAAGCTGCTGGTCGGCACGAACATCGCCGTCGAGACCAACAACGAGAGCATCCGCCGCGGGCTGTACCAGCTCCAGTTCCTCTACCTGAACTGCGAGACCGGTTTCACCGCGCCGGCCGGCTACCGGCTGGAGAAGGCCCAGGTCGAGGGCTGCGTCCTGACCAACTACGAGCGCCCGAGCTGACACACGGCCGTCCGGGGCGTGCGCGGCGCGCCCTGGGGGTATCGACTGGTGTGTTCCGCCATCCGCGCACCAGAAGCACCAGGAGCACCAAGAGCCGCCACGTCACTCTTCATCCCGGATTCGACGACTCCGTGGTCGTCCGCGGCGGCGTACGACCAGACGGTCTGCCACGGCCCATACCGCTCGGGCAGGTCACGCCACGGAGCCCCGGTCCGCAACCGCCACAGCACACCATTGACCACCTGCCGGTGATCACGCCACGGCCGACCACGCCCATCCACCTGCGGCAACAAGGGCTCTATCCACCCCCACGCCGCCTCCGTCAACTCACCTCGACCTGCCACAAGATCAATTATCAGACAGGCCTTAGCAGACAGCGGCCTGCGCTGCCAGTGAGGTCGGCTCGTAGGCGGTGATGATTCCTTGGGGATTCACCGACGGCCTCGCACCGAGGGGACCCGGGTTGGTCACCACCTTGAACTCGGACTTCGGAGGACAGGCGGGACGGATGTCTTGGTAAATGCGCTCCCCGGGGAAGTTGGACGTGACCGTGCCGCCCCAGATGGTGCGGTTTATCTTCTTGTCGAAGGTGGCGTTCCAGCGTCCTCGCTCGACCAAGTGCCGGAAGCCCCCCCGTTCTTCGTCCCGCAGCGCAGGTAGACCTTGGCCGGGCCGCGGTAATAGGTCTTGGCGATGGTGGCTTGGCTCTTGTTCCTGCAGTTAGCGGCCGCTGCAGCGAGGGTCTCGGGCGGCTCCACGCCTGCCGAAGCGGGCGGTAGGAGCGGCTCCTGCCCCGTCAGCCCGAGCTCCTCGGGAGACTCGTCCCCGGACAGGACGGGGGCTCCGGCTCGTGGCCACCATCGGCGACTGCAAGCGTCTCGACGTGAGGCGTCTGCGCTACCGCGGAAGGCACGAGCACAGACACGGCCAGGGCGCCGGCGAAGGCGGCGAAGCCCAAACGGGATGATCTCAAGGTGCCTCCTGCTGTCGAGTGCGGGAAGCGAACAACACCGCCTAAGCCCCAGCGCCCGATAGCGATCACCCGTAAGCACACACATCGACCCGAACACAAATCCGAATTGGCGTGATCCGATCACCGAGGGACAGCGCAAGCGCATCCGTCCGTGGGGACGGATGCAGAGAGGACTCGCAGCTTGCTTAGAGCGCGGCCACGAAATCCGCCCAGGCTGACGCCTCGACCACGATTTCGGGCCCACCGGGCGCCTTGGAATCGCGGACGTGAACCGCCGCGGGGGCGGTGGCGACCTCGACGCAGGCATCGCCCTCCGGGCCGCTAAAGCTGGATTTGAACCACCGCAGTTCACCGCTCATCGGTCATCCACCATCCGCGTGAGGAATCGGGCGGACTCCTCGGTGCCGAGGGCCTCCATACGGATCATGCTAAGTCGCTCCGCTGCCGCGTCGACTGCTTCGGGGGCAGCGGACAGATGGCTCGCAAACTGGCCGTCTTCATAAGCGAGACGCTCCGATTCTGCGGTCCGGAGGAGGACCATCGAACCAATCAGCGCGGCTGGGACCGCTCGACTGAAAGGGAGCACCTGCAACGACACGTTGCGCAGGCGCCCCACCTCAAGGAGACGGCGCAACTGCTCCGGGTCCACGTGGGGACCACGCAGCGCAGCCTCGTAGATGACGAAGCTGAGTGTCACGGGCGGGTTTCTCGTCAGCAAGGCCTGACGCTCCATGCGCGCCTGCACCCGCGCTTCCACGGTGTCGTCGTCAAGCGGTGGAAGGAAGTTGCCGATCAAGGCTCGCGCGTACGCCTCGGTCTGGAGCAGGCCGGGAATCAGCGCCACCTCGTACCACCACAGGCTCCGCGCCTCGCGTTCGTGCGCCATGTAATCCACGGCCCGCGCGGGGAACTTCTCCCGCCTCAGGTACTCCTTCGCGGAGCTGAGCATGTCGTCAGCCTTGAACAACACATCGGCGGCGTCCAACAGTTGCGGCGTCGGCATGCGGACGCCCTGTTCCATGGCCTTGATGGTGTCCGGGGAGTAGCGGGATGCCGCCGCCAGCTCCTCGCGGGTGACACCCGCCTTCAGGCGCCACCGCTTGAGCTGGTCGCCCGCGTACCGCCAAGTCGGCGGAGGTACAGAAAGGTTCGGCACTGACACAGGGGCCACCTCCGACGGGTACACCACACCGCGTATCCGGTCAGTCACTCCCCACGGTAGCTCCGCAGGAGGAGGCTGTGCTGCATGAACAGCACAGTGCGGCCCGAATGGGTCCCCCTCCTCGGGCACCAACTGCACAGGACCGGCGTGTACTTCGACGTCGTCCGGATGCCCGGCGTGCGCGGGGAGGCCGTCGCCGAGCAGCTCGACGCGCTGACGGAGGGGCAGTCCGGGCCGGTGATCTGCGAGGCCAGCGGCTTCCGGTGGATGTACTTCCTGCTCCCGCCCGGCAGCGCCCGCGGCTACGCCTGGCCGTTGGGCGTCCAGCGGTTCGGGGCGGAACCGCGGACCGCCGCCTACATCGGCGTACCGGCGCTGGACGGCGAAACCTGGCCGCTGTCCTGGCAGTCGCCGCCGAGCAGGGCGGCCCGTTTCGTGGACCCGGACGCACTGTACGACGCACTCGTGACCGAGCCCGCGGACCGGGCCGCGGCCCGCGAGCTGCTCGCTGCGTACCAGAGCGACCGGAGCGCTACGAAAGCGCGCGGCGTCCCAGACCCAGCGGGCCGGCGAGCTCCTCGGCCATGACGGCGCCGGCCTGCTCGGCGAGGTCGTCCTCGGTGAGGTCCTCGTCGGTGTCGAGCCCGTCCAGGGCCGCGAGCGGCTGGTCCAGGCGGACGTGCGCGATCAGCGACTGGAGCGCGCGCAGGGTCGCCGAGGCCGTCGGGCCCCAGTTGGTGAAGTACGAGAACTGCCACCACCACAGCGCCTCGGTGACGCGGCCCGCCTGGTGGTGGATGAGCCCGTGCCGCAGGTCCGCGACGACGTCGGCCAGGTCGTCGGAGATCCGGTGCGCCACCGGGGCCTTGCGCGGCTCGTACGGGTCGAAGACCTCGGAGTAGACGTCCACCGGCTCCAGCATCACGGCGAAACGCTCGCGCAGGTCGTCCACATCCGGCTCCGGGCCGAGGTCCGGCTCGTAGCGCTCGTCGGGCAGGACGTCCTGGTACGCACCCAGCCGCCCGCCCGCGAGCAGCAGCTGCGAGACCTCGAGGAGGAGGAACGGCACCGCGCTGTCCGGGTCCTCGCCCTTGGCGACCTCGGTCACGGCGACGATGAAGGACTCGATCTGGTCGGCGATCTGGACGGCGAAGTCGTCCGGATCCTGGGCCAGTGCGTGCAGCGTTGCGTCAGACATCGAGAAGTCGCCTTCCTTCAAAGGCCCGCCCGAGCGTGACCTCGTCCGCGTACTCCAGATCTCCCCCGACGGGGAGCCCGCTGGCCAGGCGGGTGACCTTGAGGCCCATCGGCTTGATCATGCGGGCGAGGTAGGTGGCGGTGGCCTCGCCTTCCAGGTTCGGGTCGGTGGCGAGGATCAGCTCGGTCACCGCCCCGTCCGCCAGCCGCGCGAGCAGTTCCCGGATCCGCAGGTCGTCGGGGCCGACGCCCTCGATCGGGCTGATCGCGCCGCCGAGCACGTGGTACTTGCCGCGGAACTCGCGGGTCCGCTCGATGGCGACGACGTCCTTGGGCTCCTCGACGACGCAGATGACCGTGGCGTCGCGGCGCGGGTCACGGCAGATGCCGCACAGCTCCTCCTGGGCGACGTTGCCGCAGACCGCGCAGAACCGGACCTTGTCCTTGACCTCCAGCAGCGCGTGCGCCAGCCGGCGGACGTCCGTCGGCTCGGCCTGGAGGATGTGGAAGGCGATCCGCTGGGCGCTCTTGGGCCCGACGCCGGGCAGCCTGCCCAGTTCGTCGATCAGGTCCTGGACCACGCCTTCGTACAACGGACTGCCTTCTCTCTCTGCTACTGCTGGGTTACTGCTCGGGTACGTACGGTAGTGGCGCGGCGAGTCAGAAGGGGAGACCCGGGATGCCGGAACCGCCGCCGAGGCCCTGGGCCAGCGGGCCGAGCTTCTCCTGCTGGAGGGCCTGGGCGTTTTCGTTGGCCGCCTGCACCGCGGCCACCACCAGGTCGGCGAGGGTCTCGGTGTCCTCCGGGTCCACGGCCTTGGGGTCGATGACCAGGGCACGCAGCTCGCCGGAGCCCGTCACGGTCGCCTTGACCAGACCGCCGCCGGCCTGGCCCTCGACCTCGGTCGCGGCAAGCGCCTCCTGGGCCTCGGCAAGGTCCCGCTGCATCTTCTGGGCCTGCTGAAGCAGCTGCTGCATGTTGGGCTGGCCGCCACCAAGATTCACGATGCACACACTCCTTGTCGTTCGCTCAAACCGAGCCTACGTGCTCCCCGCGTGCCGCGCCCTACGCCGAGAGGACCAACTCTTTCGAGTGAGAGTTGCGTCCCTGCCGTACCTGATCAAGACCTCCTTGCGGGCGGAAAACAGGGGATTCTTTGCCCATGCCCCGCCGTTCGGAGGTAGGAAGGGGTGGCGCATCATTAGCGCACACGCGCACCACCACACGTCAGCGCAGGCAGAGGGAGTGCCGGGTGAGCCAGCCGGAAATGCAGCCCGAAGGGCCGCCGCGGGAGGAAGGCGGACCGGATCTGACCGGCAGGCCGTTCCCCCTCGGTGACTGGGGCGAGCCCGCGGAGCGCCTGGACGAGCTCTACCGGTGGGTCGAGGCCGACGCGCTGCGCACGGCCGAGTGGTACCTCTCCGACCGGGCCTGGAAGCGGCGCGGCGCCCGGCTGCTGCGTGCCGCGGCCGCCCTGGGCGCCGTGGCGGGCGCGACGCTGCCGCTGCTGGAGCTGACCGGCTCGCTGTCCGGCGCCGCGTCGTACGGCTACGTCGCCCTGCTGCTGGCCGCCGCCGCCCTGGCGTGCGACCGGTTCTTCGGCCTGACCTCGGGGTGGATGCGGGACGTGGCCACCGCGCAGGCGGTGCAGCGGCGCCTGCAGACGCTCCAGTTCGACTGGGCTTCGGAGAACGTCCGCGAGGTGCTCGGGCCGACCGAGGGCACGGCGAGCGAGGCCGCGGACCGGTGCCTGAACGTCCTGCGCCGCTTCTCCGAAGACGTCAGCGAGCTGGTGCGCTCCGAGACCGCGGACTGGATGGTGGAGTTCCGGGCGGGCCCGGCGCCGCTGGCGATGCAGTCGCTGAGCGCCTCGTCCTCGCGCCCGGAGCCGGGCGGGCAGCCGAGCCGCTTCCCGCTGCCCCCGGGCACCCGCCCGAACATGCCCCGCCAGCGTCCCCCCGAGCAGCCTCGCTGAACGTCGGGGGGACGGGCCGGAGGGCCCCTCTCGGCTGAAATCTCGGCTGAATCTCAGCTGAATCTCAGCTGAAGATGATCATCGAGCCCTGGCCGAGACTGCGGGTCGCGGCCGCGTGCAGGCCCAGCCAGACGTGACGCTCGCGGGCGAAGGGGCTGTCGTCGTAGGGGCCCGAGGACGCGGGCTCCTCCAGCGCGGTGGGCCGCCCCGGCGGGGCCGGTGCGGCGGGCGGGTTGTTCGGGTCGATCCCGATCACCGGGGCGACGAAGGCCAGCTCGCGGAGCAGGCCCTGCGCGGAGCCCAGCGGGCCGCCGCCCGCGAGCAGTTCCTCGTTGGCCAGCGGTGCGGCGAAGTCCACCGGCACGTAGGCCCCCGCGTGGTCGTAGTGCCACACCAGGTGCGACTGCTGCGCCGTGGCCTCGAACATCTCCAGGAGCTGTTCGTAGTCCCCGCCCAGCTCGTCCACCGGGGTCACCGGCAGGCCGCAGATGTGCAGCAGGTACGCCCGGCGCAGGAAGTGCAGGGCGTCGTAGTCGAAGCCGGCGACGGGCGCGACGTCGCCCGACAGTCCCGGCATGTACGCGAAGACGGGCACGGACGGCAGCCCGGCTTCGCCGAGCGCCCTGTCATAGGCGGAGATCTCCTCCGCGAAGGGGTTGTCGGGGCTGTGGCACAGCACGTCGACAAGGGGGACCAGCCACAGGTCACAGGCCACACGGGCTCCCATCGTTGTCCGCCGATCGGCCCAGCGTAGTGCGCCGGGCACCGTGCGCGAAGAGGTCCGCGGTCCCGGGGGGGGGGGGGAGGGGGGGGGGGGGGGGGAGGAGGGGGGGGGGGGGGGGGGGGAAGGGGGGGGGGAGGGGGGGGGGGGGGTGGGGGGGGGATGTACGCCTAGGTTCTTTC
>NZ_JBVJWO010000013.1:23751-28747 GCF_055602345.1 Streptomyces sp. NPDC037401 | reverse complement strand
CGCCCACCCCCCCCCCCCCCCCCCTCCTCCCCCCCCCCCCCCCCCCCCCCTCCCCCCCCCCCCCCCCCCCCCCCCCCCCCCCCCCCCCCCCCCCCCCCCCCCCCCCCCCCCCCCCCCCGGGACCCTCTCAGGAGCCGTTGTAGCGCCAGACCCAGCAGTCCAGGACCTTCTGCGGCGGCCGCCCCAGCAGCTCGGTGACGACCTTCTTCAGCTCCTGGTCCCGCTCCTGCTCCGGCAGCACGAGGGCGCCCGCCCGCCACCAGTCCAGGTCCGCGCGGGCCTGCGCCTGCCACTCCGGCCCGATCACCGGCGGCTCCTTGCCGCCGCGGATGTCGCCGAGCAGGTTCGAGGTGTGGCGCGGGGTGGCACCGTAGATCCCCATGCGCTCGGGGCCCCACGGGCCGTTGAAGTACCCGCCGGGGAGCCGGAAGCCGAAGTCCTGCCCGATCTGCCAGTGCAGGGCGTCCGCCGCGCCCGGGTCGGGCAGCGGCACCGGGACGAGCGTGCGGCCCTCCGGGACGTACTCCTCCCACAGGCCCGACGCGACGAACCTCGGCACGGGGGCGCGGTCCTTGACGGGGAAGGGGGTCGGGACGATCGGCAGCAGCGCCGCAGCCACCGCCATCACGCCCAGCACCCGCTGCTTGCGCACCGGGAAGGCCGCGATCCGGTCCAGCCCCAGCGCGACCAGGATGCCGAGCGCGGGTGCGCAGACCATGCCCACGCGGCCCTCGATGACCGACTCGAAGAGCGGCTTGTCGGCGAGCAGCTTCCACGGCCCCGGCATCACCAGGTCCGTGCCCGGGATCCCGATCCGCTGGCCCAGCGACAGCCAGGCCATCAGCACGGCCGTGACGGTGAGCGCCCGGACCGCGGTGGCCCGCCACAGCCACACCGCGACGCCCGCGCACAGCGCGAGCAGCGGCCAGCCGTAGAAGGCGTTCTGCTCGGTGCGGTTCAGCGCCAGCCGGTCGGCCGCCGCCTCGTCGCCGAACAGCGAGCGCTGCGCGTACTCGACGAAGGCCAGCGGGCTGTTGCCGGCCGCGTCGCCGTGGAGCACCGACGTGTAGCTCTGCGGGCCGAAGAACTGCCAGTACAGCGGGAAGGCCACGATCGGCAGGGAGACCGCGGCGGCGATGCCCAGCCCGCGCAGCAGGGGCCGCCACACCGCCCGCGTCACCTCCGGGCGCATCAGCCCGTACGAGACCGCGAAGGCCAGCATGCCCAGCACGGCGAGCAGGAACGCCTCTTCGCCCAGGAAGACCTGGTACGCCGAGAAGAGCCCCAGCAGGACCCCGTCCCGGACCACGCGGCGGCCCTGGCCGGGCGCGCAGAGCCGCAGCGCCCGGTCCACGATCACCGGGATCATGAAGAGCACGCAGAAGTTCGGGTGGGCGTTGGCGTGCGAGATCATCGGCGGCGCGAAGGCGGCGAGCGCGCCGCCGGCCGCCGCGGCCCAGCGGTTGCGCACGAGCCAGCGCCGGATCAGCCAGTACCAGGCCAGGGCGGTGCCCGCGAGGCCGAAGGTCAGCACGATCGCCCAGGTCAGGGTGGGGCCGAAGGCGAGCGTGACGGGGGTCAGCGGCACCGAGAGGCCGAGCATGACGGTGTTGGCCATGAGATTGACCCCGTCGGGCATCCCCTGGACCGTCGTGAAGAGCGGATTGCGCAGGTGGGAGACGTTGTCGGCGGTGACCGCGAAGAACCACTCCCACTGGTTCTGGTCCTGTCCGGCATCGGCGAGGTAGCGCCGGTCCAGATCCGCCCACAGGCCCTTGTAGAGCAGCAGCGCGCCGAGCAGGTAGAGCGCGGCGACCGCCAGACCGCCGGCGTTCAGCCGTACCAGCTCGCCCAGGACGCGCAGGTAGTCGGCGGGCCGGACCTTCGAGCCCTCCTGGTGCGACCAGCGCACCGGGACCTCCACGACCGGCCAGTCCTGCTGCCGGAAGTAGCGCAGGATCTCCACGTCGATGCCCCAGCCGTCGAGCCGGGAGGCGGCGAAGGCGGCGCGCGCCCGGTCGCCGTCGAGCAGCTTGAAACCGCACTGGGTGTCCCGGATGCCGGGCACCGCGACCGTGCGTATCAGGCGGTTCCCGGCCCGGCCCAGCAGCTCGCGCAGCCGGCCCTGGTGGCGTTCGATCTCGGAGTCGGGGTGGCCGCGGGAGCCGATGGCGGCCTCGACCGGGGTCCGGCCCGCCTCCCCGGAACCGCTGAACCCCTTCTCCAGCTTCTCCAGCTCTTCGACGGGGGTCGCGAGGTCCGCGTCCATGAGCAGCACGCGCTCGCCGGCCGAGGCCAGCACGCCCAGGCGCAGGGCGTTGCCCTTGCCGCGGTTGTGCTCGGACTCCACGAGCCGGATCCGGGGCTCCTCGGCGGCCGCTGCGCGGACCACGTCAGCGGTGGCGTCGGCGGAGCCGTCGTCGACGACGATCAGCTCCCAGGCGCCGCGACCGGTGCCGACGTGCCCGTCGAGGTACGTGCGCACGGCCTCCAGCGTGGGCCCGATGCGGGCTTCCTCGTCGTACGCGGGGACGACGACGCTCAGCTCCACGGCGCCCAGCCAGGGGACGCCGTCGGCCGGCGCCCGGTCGGTGGCGGTCACGCGTCGGCCTCCGGGTCCGCGGGGAGGGTGTCGGCCCAGTCCAGGCCGTGCTGGTTGTACTCCCGGACCAGTCTGCGCACCTCGTCGGCGTCACCGCGGGTGACGGCGTCGACGAGGGCGCCGTGGCCGGTCCACAGGTCGTCGCGCATCGAGGGCTCCCGCTGGAGGTGCGGCACGGCGAAGACCCAGCACTGGACGCGGATGCGGTGCAGGAAGTCGGAGATGTAGCTGTTGCCGACCAGGCCGCTGAGCTCGCGCCAGAACCGCAGGTCGTAGCCGATCAGCACTTCGAGGGAGCCGCTCTGCGCGGCCCGCTTGGCCTCGTCGGCGCGGCGGCGGACGGACACCAGGGCCTCGCTCGCGCCGGGCCCGGAGCCGCGCTCGGCGAGCCGCCGGAAGATGCCGTCCACTATCAGCGTGCGGGCCTCGACCATGCCGCGGAAGTCGGCCACGGTGAACACGCGCACGCGGAAGCCGCGGTGCTGTACGGATTCGAGCAGGCCCTGTGCCGAGAGGTCGACCAGCGCCTCGCGCACCGGGGTCGCGGAGACCCCGTACTGCTCGGCTATCTGCTTGACGGTGAACTCGGTGCCCGGCGGCAGGCGCCCCGCGAGCACCTCGTCACGCAGCGCGTCCGCGATCTGCTGGCGAAGTGTGTTGCGGGTGACAGCTCCGCTGCCTGCCATGGGGTCCGTCTCCTTTGTAGGGCTTCGGACACCTTAGGCCAGGCAGCGGAGCATGGCACGGCTGATGATCACCCCGGATCACGATCGGGTGATCGGGCGATCAGCCCGAAGTGGTGTGGCGGTCGGCGGCCGTCAGCGCCTCGTCGAGCAGGGCCAGACCCTCCTTGGCCTCCGCCTCGGTGATGTTGCAGGCGGGCACGACGTGCGTGCGGTTCATGTTGACGAACGGCCACAGGCCGGACTTCTTGCAGGCCGCGGCGAACTCCGCCATGGGCGCGTTGTCCGCTCCGGCGGCGTTGTACGGCACGAGCGGCTCGCGGGTGGCCTTGTCCTTGACGAGCTCCAGGGCCCAGAAGGTACCCAGGCCGCGCACCTCGCCGACGCTCGGGTGCCGCTCGGCGATCTCCGCGAGGGCCGGGCCGATCACGTTCTCGCCGAGGTGCGCCGCGTGCTCGACGATGCCCTCCTCGGCCATGGCGTTGATCGTCGCGACGGCCGCGCCGCAGGCGAGCGGGTGGCCGGAGTAGGTCAGTCCACCCGGGTAGGGGCGCGTGGCGAAGGTCGCGGCGATCTCGGCGGAGATCGCGACGCCGCCGAGCGGTACGTACCCGCTGTTGACGCCCTTGGCGAAGGTGAGGAGGTCGGGGGTGACGTCCCAGTGCTCCGCGGCGAACCACTTGCCGGTCCGGCCGAAGCCCGCCATGACCTCGTCGAGGATGAAGACGATCCCGTACCGGTCGCAGAGCTCGCGCACGCCCTGGAGGTAGCCCGGCGGCGGGGTCATGATGCCCGCGGTGCCCGGCACCGTCTCGAGGATGATCGCGGCGATGGACGCCGGGCCCTCGAAGGCGATGGTGTCGGAGAGGTGCGCGAGCGCGCGCGCACACTCCTCGGCCTCGGTGGTCGCGTGGAACGGCGAGCGGTAGAGGAACGGGCCCCAGAAGTGCACGACGCCGGCGGAGGCGGTGTCGGAGGGCCAGCGGCGCGGGTCGCCGGTCAGGTTGATCGCGGCGGCCGTGGCGCCGTGGTACGAGCGGTAGGTGGAGAGCACCTTCTGGCGGCCCGTGTGCAGACGGGCCATGCGGACGGCGTTCTCGACGGCCTCGGCCCCGCCGTTGGTGAAGAAGATCTTGTCGAGGTCGCCGGGGGTGCGCTCGGCGATGAGCCGGGCGGCCTCGGAGCGGGACTCGACGGCGAAGCCGGGGGCCAGGGTGCAGAGCTTGGCGGCCTGCTCCTGGATCGCGGCGACGACCTTCGGGTGCTGGTGGCCGATGTTGGTGTTGACCAGCTGGGAGGAGAAGTCGAGGAAGCGGTTCCCGTCGTAGTCCCAGAAGTACGAGCCCTCCGCACCGGCGACGGCGAGCGGGTCGATCAGGTCCTGGGCGGACCAGGAGTGGAACACGTGCGCCCGGTCGGCGGCCTTGACGTCCCGCCCGTCGCCCGCCGCCACCCTTGCAGGGAGGCGCTGCGCGCCACTGTCGTTGTTTTCGGCCTCGGGGTCGGCATGAGGGGTCATGTGTCCAGGCTAGAAGTCCACGGGTTGGACACGACATCGGCGTCTTGTAAGCGGGGAAGGGGGGGGGGGGGGGGGGGGGGGGGGGGGGGGGGGGGGGGGGGGGGGGGGGGGGGGGGGGGGGGGGGGGGGGGGGGGGGGGGGGGGGGTGGTGTGGGGGGGGGGGGGGGGGTTCTGACCCGGCAGGGGAGGTCC
>NZ_JBVJWO010000013.1:0-23741 GCF_055602345.1 Streptomyces sp. NPDC037401 | reverse complement strand
TCGACCCACCCCCCCCCCCCCCCCCCCCCCCCTCCCCCCCCCCCACCCACCTCCCCCCCCCCCCCCCCCCCCCCCCCCCCCCCCCCCCCCCCCTCGTCGTGAGCTGGACGGTCAGCGGCCGATGTAGGCCGGGACGGTCTGCTTGCGCACGCCGTGGATGTAGTTCCCGATGGTGCCGTTCGCGTTCAGGACCACGACGGTGTTGTCGTCCTGGAGGATCGCGGACTTGCCCTTGGCGTAGTAGGTCGTCTTGTCCCACTGGCCGTGGCTGGTCATCCGCACGCCGTAGAGGCCGTTCTTCTTGCTCAGCTTGATCAGGGTGCCGCCCGACGTCTTGTAGATGCCGAGCTTGGCGGAGGCGGTGGTGGTGCCGGTCCAGCTGTGGACGCCGCCGGCGGCGTCGAGGCGGACGTAGCGGTCGCCGACCTTGCGGACGTCCTGGTAGCGGTCCGCCCCCGGGCTCAGGAAGCCGACGCGCTTGGAGCCGTTGAAGACCTGGGCGCGGAAGTCGAAGCGGCCGGCCTTGTAGGTCTTGACGGTGAGGACGCCGGCCTTCTTCGTGGAGGCGAGGCGCCCGGCCACGGTGCAGTCCTTGGGGAGCTTCGGGAAGGCCACGGAGGCCCACGGGGTGTCGCCGCCCTGGGTGCGGTGCTGGAAGACCGGCTTCAGGGAGAGGACGCCCTTGATCCGCATGCCGACGGCGAGGTCGGTCGGCTTGTTCTGGTCGACCGTGTAGATGACCTTGCCCTGCTCGTTGCGCATCTGGGCCTTCGCGCCCGTGTGGGCGCTGTTCGTCAGCTTCACCGTCAGGCCGCCGAAGACGGACGGGACGACCTTGCTCTTCACGCAGTTCTCGGCGATCACCACGGAGGAGGGGGCCGCCGGGGCCGGGGCCGCCTGGGCCGCGAAGGCGGTGGCGGGGACGGCGACGGCGCCGAGCAGGGCGGTGGCGGCGACGGTGGCGCTGATGGCGGTACGCATTGAGGGCTCCTGGATGCGGGCTGGCTACAGGAAGAACGTTATTGATCTTGAGTTCGTGAATCGTCCGGTCCATGTCACGAGCGCGTGACAGAGGCGCGGTCGGTACGGTCGAGGCCTCCATTGACAGCATGCTGTCGTCATGACAGGCTTCTGTCATAGCAATGAGGCGATGACGACGGAGGCGACGACGATGAACGCGACCACGACCGGTCAGGCCCCGCGCAAGACCGTCCACCTGGCCGTGTACGACACGTACGCCGACTGGGAGACGGGCCACACCACCGCCCACCTCACCCAGCACGGTTACGAGGTCCGCACGGTCGCCCTCGCGGCCGACAAGCCCGTCACCACCATGGGCGGCGTCCGCATCCAGCCCGACCTGGCCCTCGAGGACCTGCGCCCCGAGGACTCGGCGCTGCTGATCCTCACCGGCGCCGACGCCTGGGACACCGGGGACGACCTGGCCCCCTTCGCCCGTACCGCACGCGCGTTCCTCGACGCCGGCGTGCCGGTCGCGGCCATCTGCGGAGCAACCGCGGGACTGGCCCGGGAGGGCCTGCTCGACGACCGCCCGCACACCAGCGCCGCGCCCTTCTACCTGGCCGCCACCGGATACGCGGGCGGCGGGCGGTACGTCGACGCGGACGCCGTCACGGCCGGCGACCTGATCACCGCGGGGCCCACCGAGCCCGTCGCCTTCGCCCGCGAGGTCTTCGCGCGGCTGGGCGTGTACGAGGGCGGGGTCCTGGACGCCTGGTACCGGCTCTTCGCACGCTCCGACGCGAGCGCGTACGAGATCCTGGCCGCCGCGGAAGAGCGCGGTGGAGCCGGTGGAGCCGGTGGAGCCGGTGGCGGAGCTGACGGCGGCGCCGACGGCGGTGCTGACGGCGCCGGTGCTCACGACGGCGGCGCTGACGGTGAGGGCGGTCGCGATGCCTGACCGTAAGCACCAGGACCTGCTGAGCCGTACCGCGCTCGGCGTCTTCCGGCTCAACGGCCAGTTCCTCTCGGTCTCCGAGGAACTGGCCCGCCCGGCCGGCCTCACGGCGACCTGGTGGCAGGTCCTGGGCGCCGTACTGCGCGAGCCCCTGCCCGTGGCCGGCATCGCCCGCGCCATGGGCATCACCCGCCAGAGCGTCCAGCGCGTCGCGGACATCCTGGTGGAGAAGGGCCTCGCGGAGTACGCCCCCAACCCGGCACACCGCCGGGCGAAGCTCCTCCGCCCGACGGACGAGGGCCGCGCCGCCGTGGCGCGCGTCGGCCCGGGCCACGCCGCCCTGGCGGAGCGGCTGGCCGCGGCCCTGGGCGAGGAGGGCTTCGCGGAGACGGCGCGGGTCCTGGAGCGCCTGAGCACGGTCCTCGACGGGCTGGAGCGGGAGGCGTAGAACCGTCAGGGCCGCCCGAGCGTCAGTGAACTGTGACGGGAAGGCCGCCGGTTGACCCCGCTCTCCGTGGGCATCATCGTTCTCGCGGGCGCATCGGTCGGCGGAGGCGCCCCGCCCGGTCTATTCTCGGCCCCGTTCGGCCTGTAAGGCCTGTCCGGCCTGTCCGGCCTGTCCGGCCTGTCCGGCCTGTCATAGGGGGAGGGTCCTCGCGGCCATGGAGCAGCTCACACCCGGCGACCCGCAGCACATCGGCGCGTACCGCCTCCTCGCCCGGCTCGGGGCGGGCGGCATGGGCCAGGTGTTCCTGGCGCGGTCCGCGCGCGGCCGCACCGTCGCCGTGAAACTCGTCCGGCAGGACCTGGCCCAACGCCCGGAGTTCCGGGCGAGGTTCCGGCAGGAGGTCGCCGCCGCCCGGCGCGTGGGCGGCGAGTGGACCGCGCCCGTCCTGGACGCCGACACCGAAGCCGCCGTCCCCTGGCTGGCCACCGGCTACGTCGCGGGCCCGAGCCTGCAGACCGTCGTCGCGAACAGCTACGGCCCGCTCCCGGAGCGCTCCGTCCGCATCCTGGCCGCGGGCCTCGCCTACGCCCTCCAGGACATCCACGCCGCCGGGCTGATCCACCGCGACCTCAAGCCCTCGAACGTCCTCGTCACGCTGGACGGACCGCGCGTCATCGACTTCGGCATCGCGCGGGCCCTCGAAGGCGAAGGCGACGGCCAGGCACAGTCCCACACCCGCACCGGCGAACTCATCGGCTCCCCCGGCTTCATGGCCCCCGAGCAGCTGCGCGGCGAACCGGTCACGGCCGCCTGCGACGTCTTCTGCCTCGGCTCGGTGCTGGCCTACGCGGCGGGCGGGGTGCTGCCCTTCGGCGACGCGGACAGCCAGGGCGGAACGGCCGCGCTGCTGCTGCGGATCGCCGGGGCGGAGCCGGACCTGTCGCGGATCCCGGCGTCCGTACGTGACCTCGTACGCGCCTGCCTGCACAAGAACCCGGCGGACCGGCCGACTCCGGCGGAGGTCCTCGCCCGGGTCGGCGCGGGGGACACCGTCGCGGACGGCAAGGCGTTGGAACCCTGGCTGCCTGCTGCGCTGGTGGCGCAGTTGGGGCGGCACGCGGTGGAGCTGCTGGACCGCGAGGACTCGGGTCCGGCGACGCTGGTCGCGCCGACGCCGCCGCCTCCGGGGCCTGTTGCGGGGCCGGTTGCCGGGCCGCCGGGGCCTGTTGCGGGTCCGCCGGTTCCGGTCACCCTTCCTGGGCAGGTTGCGGGGCCTCCGGGGCCGGTTGCGGGGCATGGGCCGTTCGCGGCTCCGGGGCCGGTGCACGGCCCGGCGCCGGAGTCCGCGCCCGTGGTGACCCCGCCGGCCTATCCGCCGTACGGGTACGGGCCTCCCCCGGTCTACGACGAGGCGCCGCGCCGCGCCGTCTCCAGCGTGCTCCTGGTGGCCATCGCGATCGTGGTGGCCCTGGTGGCGGGCGGGTCGGTCTACGCGTTCATGAAGTCGGCCGGTGACCCCGGCGGCGAGCGCCGCGGGGCGGTCCCCACCCTGACCGGCGGCACCGACGACAAGCCGGGCACGGACGCGGGTACGAGCACGGGTACGCAGGGCTCCCCGGAGCCGCCGTCCGCCTCCGCTGGGTCTCCCTCCGCGACCGGCTCCGGCATCCCCGGTGAGTACCTCGGCACCTGGACCAGCGCCGCCGGCGCCTGGCAGATCACCCTCACCGAGGGCGAACCCGGCGACACCGTGATGACCCTGACCGGCAGCGGCACGGACTACCACTGCACCTGGTCCGCCGCCCTGCGCTCGGCGGGACCGCCCGTGGAGCTGGAACCGTCCGCGGTCATGTCCGGCGACCCCGCGCACTGCTCACCGGGCCAGTGGAGCCGGCTGACGCTGCGGCCCGACGGCTCCCTGGAACGGGAACTGGTCGACAGCGGCAAGACCCCGGTCGTCTACACGAAATCCTGACCGTCCTGACCGTCCGGACCGTCCGGACCGTCCGGACCGTCCGGACCGTCCGGACCGTCCGGACCGTCCGGCCGGAGCGTGCTGGCACACTGAGCGCCATGCTGACGCAGATGGCGGGGGCGGCCGCGGTCCTGGGACTGCTGACGATCGCACCCGGGCCGGACATGGCCGTGGTCACGCGGCGCGCGGTGTCGGGCGGGCGCGCGGACGGACTGCGGACGGTGGCCGGGATCGCGGCCGGGCTGCTGGTCTGGGGCACGCTGACGGCGGCGGGCCTGTCGGCACTGCTGGCCGCGTCGCCGGGGGTGTACACGGCGGTGAAGCTGGTGGGGGCCGGGTACCTGCTGTGGCTGGGCGTCCAGTCACTGCGCGCGAGCACCGGTGGCGGCGACGGCGACGGCGACGGCGAGCCGGGCCGGGAACGCGACCGGGCCGCGGGGGGCGGTGCCTTGCGGGTGCAGGCTTTCAGGGCCGGGGCCTTCAGGGTCGGGGCCTTCAGGGTCGGGCTGACCGCGAACCTCCTCAACCCCAAGATCGCCGTCTTCTACGCGGCCATGCTCCCCACCCTCGCCCCGGCCGACCTCTCCCACACGGCTGGCCTGGCCGTACTGGTCCTCCTGCACGTGGCCCTGACCCTGCTGTGGCTCGGCGGCTACGTCTGCCTGCTGGCGCGCGCCGGACGCCTCCTGTCCCGCCCGCCGGTCCGGCGCTGGCTGGACCGGGTGACGGGCGTCGTCCTGATCGGCTTCGGCATCCGGATCGCGACCGCCGCTCCCTAGAGCCCTAGCTCGGGCTGGGGGCGAGGGCGGTGGCGGCGGGGGGCTCCGGCCAGGAGTACTCGTACTCCGGCAGCTCGAAGCCCTCGGGGAAGCGGCAGGGCCGTTCGTCGGTGCGGCGGGCGCCCTCGCGCTCGTAGAAGGCGACGGCGCGGGTGTTGGCGGAGAGGACCTCGACGTAGAGGCGGCGGGCGGGGTGTTCGGCGGCGGCCCAGGTGCGGAGGTGCTGCATCAAGAGGCGGCCGGTTCCGGCGCCGGTGCGGCCGGGGCGCGCGTGCAGGTTGTCGAGGAGCAGTCGGCCGTCGGGCGTGGGCACGACGTACGCGAAGCCCACGATGCCCGGCCCGGGCCCCTCTTGAGGGTGCTCCTCCGCGAGGAACAGGCGGGCGCCCGGCACCGGTGGCCGCGCCTCGTCCAGCCGCTCGCGCCACACGGCGAGCCGGCCGCCGTGGACGTCCCCGTCGAGAAACCAGCCCGGCATGATCCCGGCGTACGCCACCCGCCAACTGTCGGCGTGCAGCCGCGCTACGGCCTCGACGTCCTGCCCTCCACCGTCCCGTACGTACATGCTCCGAGCCTCGCACACGGGGGCGTCGGGGCAGACCCGTAGTACCTGAGAGCTACGCGGAAAGGCAGCTCCGCAGCGGGACGCCGACCACGGTCGCGGATTCATAACTTCGGTGCCAGGCAGAAGCGCTGCCTCCCGGAACCGAAGGGCCACCCATGACCCGCCGCCCCGCCCGACTCCGCCGCACCGCACTGGCCGTGCTCGTGGCCGGTGCCGTCGCCTTCCCGGTGACCGCCGCCGCACTGCCCTCGGCGCCCGCGCCGGAGCCGGTGCGGTTCGCGGCGGCCGCGAGCGCCCCCGAGCGGTACGCGGCGAACGGCGCCAACCTCCAGGAGGCGGCCCGGATGGCCGCGGAGGCGGGCCGGACCACGCGTGCCCGGAAGCTGCGCGAAATGGCCTCCGGCGGGGCCCAGTTCCTGGCGTTCGACGGGCGCGGCTCCGGCCGTGCCGTCGAGGTGCTCGGAGACCTCGGTTCGGCCGACAGGATCGCCGTCCTGGTCCCCGGTTCCGACACCACCCTCGACACGTACGGCCGGTTCCGGGCCGGGGCGCTCGCCCTCGAGCAGCGCATGAAGGCCGAGCACCCGCGCAGCGCCGTGGTCGCCTGGCTGGGGTACGAAACCCCCGGCACGGTCAGCCCCGCCGTGCTCACGACGGCGCGCGCGGACCAAGGCGCCGACCGGCTGGGCCCGTTCATCGAGCAGCTGCACGCGATGAACCCCCGCGCGGGGCTCTCCCTCATGTGCCATTCGTACGGCTCGGTGGTCTGCGCACGCACCGACACCGGGCCCGCCGTGACCGACGTCGCCCTGTTCGGCAGCCCCGGCACCGGCGCGCAGACCGCGGACGACCTGCCGGGCACCGCCCGGGTCTGGGCGGGCCGGGGCGCCTCGGACTGGATCGCGCACGTGCCGCACACCCGTCTCGAACTGCCCGGCGCGGCGATCGGCTTCGGCACCGATCCGGTGGACCCGGCCTTCGGCGCCCGCGTCTTCGCTGCGGGATCCGGCGGCCACAGCGACTACCTGAAACCGGGCTCCGCAGCGCTCGACAGCCTCACCCGCATCGCCGTCGGCCGGACTCCGGCTCCGGCTCCGGCTCCGGAGGACTCCCATGCGTAAGCTGCACGCCCTCGCCGCCCGCGTCGACGCGGCGACCCCCGTCAGCCGTGACCGTTCCCTGGACGCCCTGCGGGCCCTGGCGACAGGCGGCGTTGTCCTCGGCCACTGGCTGGTGACCGCGCTGACCACCCGGGACGGCGTACTGCGCGCAGCCAGCCCGCTCGCGGAGATGCCCTGGCTGGCCCCTGTCTCCTGGGTGTTCCAGACCCTGGCCGTGTTCTTCCTCGTCGGCGGGCACGTCGCCGCCAAGGGGTACGCCACCGCCCGGGCCCGCGGGATCGGCTACCGGCAGTGGGCAGGGGCCCGGCTGGGCCGGCTGTTCCGTCCGGTCGCGGCCGTCCTCGCCCTGTGGGCGGTGGCGGCGGGCGCGATGCTGGCCGGAGGGGTCGGCCCGGACACCGTCCGCACGCTCGTCCGCCTGGTCCTGTCCCCGCTTTGGTTCCTGCTGGTGTTCGCCGTGCTGACCGTGGCCACCCCGCTGGTGGCCCGGATGCACCCGGTGTGGCCGCTGGCCGTGGTCGCGGCCGTCGACGCGGCCCGGTTCGGCCTCGGCGGCCCCGAGTGGCTGGGCTGGGCGAACGTCGCCGCGGGCTGGCTGGTCCCGTACTGCATGGGCGCCGCGTGGGCCCGCGGGGTCTTCGCCCGCCGCGCCCCCGCCGCGCTGCTGGCAGCGGGCGGGGCGGCCGCCTGCGCCGCGCTGGTGGTGTGGGCCGGGTATCCGGCCTCGATGGTGGGCGTCCCCGGCGCCGGGATATCCAACCTGAACCCGCCGACGCTGGCCGCCGTCACCTTCGGACTGGCCCAGTGTGGGCTGGCGCTGCTGATGCGCGAGCCGCTCGCCCGGCTCATGCGGCGCCCCCTGGCCTGGGCGTCGGTGGCACTGCTGAACCTGTCCGCCATGACGGTCTTCCTCTGGCACCAGACCGCGATGATGGCCGTCACCGCCCTGGGCCTGCTGCTCGGCACCGACCTGCCCGGCCTGCACAGCGTGCCCGACAGCCCGGCCTGGATAGCCGCCCGGCTGCTGTGGCTGCCCCTGTTCGCCCTTGCCCTGGCCGTCTGCTGGACAGCGTTCCGGACGTACGAACAGGACAGGCGTCCCCGCCGGCAGGCCGCCCCGGCCCGCCGCCCACGGGTGGCGGCCCGCAAGGAGATCACCCATGCCTAGGCTGACCCCTGTGAACGAGCGGAAGATCAGCGTCGCGGCAGCCGGACCCGGGACCCGGGCCGAACGCGTGCACAAGGCGCGTCGCGCGCTGGCGGGCCTGGCCTCCGAGCTCTTCACGATCCGGCGCGACCCGCTGCCCCGCATGCGCAAGCCCAAGTGGCTGGCCCGGCTGCCGCACGTGGTGGTCGTGTTGGGCGCGTACATGTTCGGCGGTCTGACGCACACCAACCTCCGCGACCACTACGACACCCCCGGGGACGTGGCGCTGCTGCTGTGCGTCCTGACCGGGCTGTCCGTCCTGTTCGCCATGTTCCGGCCGGTCGCCGCGTACTGGCTCGCCCTCGGGACGGCCATCGCGACCGCCTTCGTCATCCACGACGAAGTCGGCCAGGGACAGAACTGGATGTGGACCCCGGCCGGGATGTTCGCCTTCGCGGCCGTGCTGCTGCTGGCCGCACTCCGGGTCCCGCCACGGGTGACCCTGACGCTGGTCGGCGTCAGCCTGCTGGTCACCATCGTGCTCGAGAGCCTGTACTTCCCCGAGAACAGCTCTGCCAGCGGCATCCAGGTCGCCGTCCTGTTCGGCGCCGCGGCCCTGATCGGGTACGCCCTGCGCGGCGTCCGCGTCGCCAGCGGCAAGCTGCACGAACAGGAAATGTTCACCGAGGAGGAGCGGGCCCGGCGGACGCTGCTGGAGGAGCGCAGCCGGATCGCGCGGGAGCTGCACGACGTGGTCGCCCACCACATGTCGGTGATCTCCATCCAGGCGCAGGTCGCCCCGCACCTCGTGGAGAACCCCTCCGACGAGCTCAAGGAGAACCTCGCCGGCATCCGGGAGAACGCCCTGGAGGCGCTGACCGAACTGCGCCGCGTCCTCGGCGTGTTGCGCTCGGAGGACCCCGGCGACCCGGCGAACCCCCACCACCCGCAGCCGACCCTCGCCGACCTCGACTCCCTGGTGGAGAACGTCCGCAGCGCGGGGCTGACCGTCACCACCGAGCTCGCGGGCATCCGGCGGCCGCTGACTCCCGGCGTCGAGCTCACGGCGTATCGGATCGTGCAGGAGGCCCTCAGCAACTGCCTGCGCCACGCGCCCGGTTCCCAGGTGGAGGTCGGCATCGCCTACGGCCCGCGGGACCTGCACCTGTGCGTGGCCAACACCGCCCCCACCCGGGCCGCGCCGGCCTCGCCCGGCACCGGGCACGGGCTGCTCGGCATGCGCGAGCGGGCGGGCATGCTGGGAGGCGAGCTGGCCGCCGGGCCGCGCCCCGGCGGCGGTTACGAAGTCACGGCCGTCCTGCCCACGGAGTCGCCCGGCTCCTCCACCGACCCGAAGAAGGACGCATGACCACCGCTTCCCCCGCTCCGATCCGGGTGATGATCGCCGACGACCAGATGATGGTCCGCCAGGGCTTCACCGTCCTGCTCAACGCCCAGCCCGACATCGAGGTCGTCGGCCAGGCCGTCGACGGTGCCGACGCCATCACGAAGGTCGCCGAGCTGCTCCCCGACGTCGTGCTGATGGACATCCGCATGCCGGGCGTCGGCGGCATCGAGGCCACGGCCACCATCACCGCCGCCCCGGACACCGCGGTCAAGGTGCTCGTCCTGACGACCTTCGACCTCGACGAGTACGTGTACGAAGCACTGCGCGCCGGCGCCTCCGGCTTCCTGCTGAAGGACGCCTCCGCGGACCAGCTCGCCGAAGCGGTCCGCGTCGTCGCGGCCGGGGAGGCACTGCTGTCCCCGAACATCACCAAGCGGCTGATCACCGAGTTCTCCCGGATGGGCACGCCCCGCGGGCCGCTCAAGGACCGGGTCGGCGAGCTGACCGAGCGGGAGACGGAGGTGCTGGCGCTGATCGCCCAGGGGCTGTCCAACGCGGAGATCGCGGCGCAGCTGGTGGTGGCCGAGCAGACGGTGAAGACCCATGTGGGCCGGATCCTGGTCAAGCTCGGGCTGCGCGACCGCACGCAGGCAGCGGTCTTCGCGTACGAAACGGGCCTGGTCCGTCCGTCCGGCTACTGACCTGCCCCACCCTCGTAGTACTTGAGAGGGACCCCGCAGGATCCCGCTCAGCGGCGACGCGGACGACGGTGCGGGGCGCCTACGGTTCTGTACGTGACCCAGACGACCCCCGGGGGGACCCGGACCCAGCCCACGCAGCCTCCGGAGGTCCGCATCGCAGCGAACCTCCTCGGGAGCTTCCGCGCCGACATGGCGACCGACTGCTTCGCCTACCGGCCGCTGCGTCAGATGTCCACCGACGGACCGCTGACCCGCATGCTCCCGAAGCGGATACGTCCGTACGTGGCGTGGGCCCCGCACACCGTGGTGATCGGGGCGGCCGCGGTGACGCTGCTCATGGCTTACGCCTTCGGGGGGTACGACCTGGGACCCCTCGGCTGGGCCATGACCGGACTGCTGCCGGCAGCCGCGGTGACCACCACCCTGGTCCGCCCGGTGGGGGCCTGGTGGCTGTCGGTCGGCGTCACCACCGTGCTGGCCGTGCTCACCCCCGGCGGCTGGGACTGGCCGTGGGCGCCCGCGACCTTCTTCGCCCACCTGTCCGTGATGGTCGTCGTGGCGATGCGTACGAACCGCCGCGTCGCGGCCTGGATGTGGGTGCTGACGCTGCTGCTCGGCATGTGCCTGAACGTCTTCGCCAACCGCGGCTCGGCCGCGAACATCGTCCCCATGGTCTTCATGTCCGGGGTGGCGCTGCTGGCGGTGGCGGTCGTGCACATCCGGCGGGAGGCCGAGCAGGAGGTCACCGCACAGCAGGAGGTCACGGCCGTCGAGCGGGACAAGCGGACCCTGCTGGAGGAGCGGACGACCATCGCGCGGGAGCTGCACGACGTGGTGGCCCACCACATGTCGGTGGTGGCGATCCAGGCCGAGGCTGCGCCCTACCGCGTGGAGAACACCCCGCCGGAGCTGGAGGCGGCGTTCGCGACCATCCGGGAGAACGCCGTCGCGGCGCTGACCGAGCTGCGCCGGGTGCTGGGGGTCGTACGGTCCGCGGACTACGAGGCCCCGGAAGCCCCCCAGCCGACGCTGGCCGCCCTGGACGGGCTCCTGGCCAACGTCCGCGAGGCGGGGCTGCCGGTGGAGAAGACCGTGACGGGCTCCGTGCGGGAGCTGCCGCAGGGGGTCGAGCTGTCGGCGTACCGGATCATTCAGGAGGCCCTCAGCAACACCCTGCGGCACGCACCCGGTGCGGGGGCGGGGGTCGAGGTGTCGTACGTTCTGGGCGGGCTGGGGCTGCGGATCCACAACGACCCTCCGACGGGCGAGGTGCGACCCTCGCCCGGGGCCGGGCACGGCATCACGGGGATGCGGGAGCGCGTGGCAATGCTGGAGGGCGAGATGACGACCGGACCGACGGCGGACGGCGGGTACGAGGTAGCGGTGTTCATACCCGTGCGCACGGCGGCCGGGGCCGGGGCCGAGGACGCAGCATGACGGTCAGGGTTCTGATCGTGGACGACCAGATGATGGTCCGCGAGGGCTTCTCGGTGCTGCTGGGCGCCATGCCGGACATCGAGGTCGTCGGCGAGGCGGTCGACGGCCGCGAGGCCATCGCCAAGGTGGCCGCGCTCCGTCCGGACGTGGTCCTGATGGACATCCGGATGCCGGTGATGAACGGGCTGGAGGCCACGCGCGAGATCGTCGCGGCCGACGGTGACGCGAAGGTGCTCGTGCTGACGACCTTCGACCTCGACGAGTACGTCTACCAGGCGCTGCGCGCGGGGGCGTCGGGCTTCCTGCTGAAGGACGCCTCGGCACGGCAGCTCGCCGACGGCGTCCGCGTGGTGGCGTCGGGCGATGCCCTGCTCGCGCCGTCGGTCACCAAGCGGCTGATCTCGGAGTTCTCGAAGTTGTCGGAGGCGCCGCGGCCGGCGGACCGGGTGTCGGTGGCGGAACTGACCGAGCGGGAGACGGAGGTGCTGGTACTGATCGCCCAGGGGCTGTCCAACGCCGAGATAGCCGACCGGCTGGTCATCGCCGAATCCACGATCAAGACCCATGTGAGCCGCATCCTGGTCAAGCTCGGCCTGCGGGACCGCACTCAGGCGGCCGTCTTCGCCTACGAGGCCCGCCTGGTGACCCCCGCCTGACACCCCGGCCTGACACCCCCGCCTGCCCCCCGGCCTGACACTCCTGCCGGACAGCCGGTCGGCGGAGGCCCCGGTCGGCTAGCGTCGGCGGCATGGACGATGGCGTTCGTTTCGATCCCTGGTCGGCTGCGTTCGTCGCGGACCCGTACCCCGCGTACCGGGAGCTGCGGGCGCGTGGACGGGCTCTGTGGTGCGAGGCCACCGGGCAGTGGCTGGTCCCGCACTACGACGACGTCAGCGCGCTGCTGCGCGACCGGCGGCTGGGGCGGACGTACCTGCACCGCTTCGGCCACGAGGAGTTCGGGAGGACTCCGCCGCCGCCGGAGCACGAGCCGTTCCACGTGCTCAATGCGAACGGCCTGCTCGACCTGGAGGAGCCGGACCACGGGCGGGTGCGGCGGCTGGTCGCCAAGGCCTTCACCCCGCGGACGGTGGAGCGGCTGGCACCGGCAGTGCGGCGGATGGCCGGGGAGCTGACCGGACGGCTCGTCGCGGACGGCGGCGGGGACCTGGTGAGGGCGGTGGCCGAGCCGCTGCCCGTCGGGGTGATCGCCGAGCTGCTCGGGGTGCCGGAGGGCGACCGCGGCCTGCTGCGGCCCTGGTCGGCGGATATCTGCGGGATGTTCGAGCTGAAGCCGGACGACGAGACGGCCGCGCGGGCGGTGCGGGCCAGCGTGGAGTTCGACGCCTACCTGCGCGGCCTGATCGCCCAGCGCCGCCGGGACCCCGGAGAGGACCTGATCTCCGCCCTCATCGCCGCCCACGACGACGAGGGCCGGCTGAGCGAGCAGGAGATGGTGTCGACCTGCGTGCTGCTGCTCAACGCCGGCCACGAGGCCACGGTGAACACCACGGCCAACGGCTGGTGGACGCTGTTCCGCCATCCACAGCAGCTCGCGGCCCTGCGGGCGGCGCCCGGCGAAATGTTGTCCACAGCTGTGGAAGAACTGATGCGCTACGACACCCCGCTCCAGATGTTCGAGCGGTGGGTGCTCGACGACATCGAAGTGGGCGGGACCGTCATCCCGCGGGGCAGCGAGGTCGCGCTGCTGTTCGGATCAGCCAACCGCGACCCGGCCCGGTTCGCCCGCCCGGACGAGCTGGACCTCATGCGCACCGACAACCCGCACATCACCTTCGGCGCCGGGATCCACTACTGCCTGGGCGCCCCGCTGGCCCGCCTGGAGCTGGCGGCCTCCTTCGGCGCCCTGCTCGCGCCGGACGTACCGCCCCTGCGCCTGGTCCGCGAACCGCAGTGGCAGGAGGGCTATGTGATCCGCGGCCTGCGCGAGCTCCTCGTCGCCTGCTGACCCGGCCCCGCCCGCCCGCCGCCCCCGGCCGCGGGCTCAGGAGCCCGCGTGGCGGCGGATCCCCATCACCAGCCCGGTGCAGATCAGGACCGTCCCGGCGAAGCCGCCGAACGCCGCAGCCAGGGCCACCGGCAGCGGACCCCCGCCCGGCTCGTAGAGGTTGTCGCGCCACGGCGGGTACCAGGACACCGAGGCCCTGTCCGTGCACGCGAACCGGCCCGTGCGGCGGCTGCCGTCCCACGGGTCGGTCCACGCGACCACGCAGCCGCCGCCCTCCAGCCTGCGCACCTGCGTCAGGTCCACGCGGGCCTTGCGCGGCACGTCCCCCACCGCCGAATCGGCGGCGAAGAAGATCAGCCCGGCCCCCAGGAGCACCACCCACCGGTGGATCCCCACCCAGTGCGTCCAGCGCCCCCGCCCGCGCCCCCGCGCCCGTGCCCGTGCCATGACTCTCGCCATGCCCCCCCACCACTCCCTATCTGGGTACGGTCAGCCCCCACGCCGAGGGAAGCAGGGTCCACGTACGCCGCCTGACCGGGCCCGTGAGGTGGTCGTCGGCCCGGTAGCGGAAGTCGGAGCCCGACACCGTCACCGACAGGGCCCGCGCCGTCACCGGCGCCGCCGAGCCGCCCGTACGGACGACCACCTCGGCCCGGCCGCCCCGCGAGAACACCGACACGTCACGCACCGGCTCGTCCACGTCGCTGAGGAGCACCCCGTCGGCCTCGATCCGCAACCGGTGCGCCGCCCTGCCGACCGGCGCCACGCCCGGCCCCACCGGCGGCCTGACCAGCGTGCGTACGAGTGACCGGCAGGCGCTCCACACCGAAGCCCCCGCCGCACCCGGAACCACACCGCCACCCGGCCCGATGCCCGCCCGCACCCCGCCCCGCCGGGGCGCAGGGGCCGCCGGCGGCTGGATCCGCAGCCCCCCGAGCACCACGCCGTCACTGTCGTCGACCAGCAGGTCGTACGGCCGGACCACACCGTCCAGCACCACCCGCGCGGCCGCCACCGCGCCCGTCGGCACGCCCAGCGAGCGCGCCAGTGCCAGCTGGCTCAGCGCACCCACGGGGACCAGCGACAGCGCCCCGCCGGACAGCTCCCGCTCGCGGTGCAGCAGGCCCACCGCCCGTACGAGCGCCTTGTCGGCGCCCACGATCACCGGCCGCCGATGACCCCGGCGGGCAAGAGCCCGCGCGAATTCCTCCGGCGAGTCCGGGAGGCAGATCTTCGCCTCGGCCCCCGCTGACAACACATCCTTCGCGATCCGCACGGACTCGCCGTCAAGACGGCGGGCGACCGGGTCGACGAGCACGAGCAGGGCGGCCTCCGCCGCGCCCGCGTGGCTCATGGTGGGCTCTGGAGCCGACACCTCGGTCCTTCCTCGGGTAGCATCTTTGTGCAAGAGCCCCTTGCGCTATTGCGCCAGGGGCTTCGTCTATTCCGGGGCACCCGGTCCGACGGCTCAGCCTGCGGTGTACATCGTCGTACGCCCCCTGACCTTGGACATGCCCCATCCGGAAGAGGTGTACGCCTGTGCCCGCTCTTGTGCTGCTCGGAGCCCAGTGGGGTGACGAGGGCAAGGGAAAGGCCACCGACCTCCTCGGTGGCTCCGTCGACTACGTGGTGCGCTACCAGGGCGGCAACAACGCCGGCCATACGGTCGTCGTCGGCGACCAGAAGTATGCGCTGCACCTTCTCCCTTCCGGAATCCTCACCCCTGAGTGCACGCCGGTCATCGGCAACGGCGTCGTCGTCGACCCGGCCGTCCTGCTCTCCGAGCTGCGCGGACTCAACGAGCGCGGGGTCGACACCTCCAAGCTGCTCCTGAGCGGCAACGCGCACCTGATCACGCCGTACAACGTCACCCTCGACAAGGTCGGCGAGCGCTTCCTCGGCAAGCGCAAGATCGGCACCACGGGCCGCGGCATCGGCCCGACCTATGCCGACAAGATCAACCGCGTCGGCATCCGGGTCCAGGACCTGTACGACGAGTCGATCCTCACCCAGAAGGTCGAAGCGGCGCTGGAGGGCAAGAACCAGCTCCTCGCGAAGCTGTACAACCGCCGTGCGATCGACCCGGCGCAGATCGTCGACGAGATGCTCCAGTACGCCGAGCAGATCAAGCCCTTCGTCGCCGACACCACGCTGATCCTCAACAACGCGCTCGACGAGGACAAGGTCGTGCTGTTCGAGGGCGGCCAGGGCACCCTGCTCGACGTCGACCACGGCACGTACCCCTTCGTGACCTCCTCGAACCCGACCGCGGGCGGCGCCTGCACCGGCACCGGCGTGGGCCCCACGAAGATCTCCCGCGTGATCGGCATCCTGAAGGCGTACACGACCCGCGTCGGCGCCGGCCCGTTCCCGACGGAGCTCTTCGACGAGGACGGCGAGGCGCTGCGCCGCATCGGCGGCGAGCGCGGTGTCACCACCGGCCGTGACCGCCGCTGCGGCTGGTTCGACGCGCCCATCGCGCGCTACGCCACCCGTGTGAACGGCCTGACCGACTTCTTCCTCACCAAGCTGGACGTGCTGACCGGCTGGGAGGAGATCCCGGTGTGCGTCGCGTACGAGATCGACGGCAAGCGCGTCGAGGAGCTCCCGTACTCGCAGAGCGACTTCCACCACGCGAAGCCGATCTACGAAACCCTGCCGGGCTGGTCCGAGGACATCACCAAGGCGCAGACCTTCTCCGACCTGCCGAAGAACGCGCAGGCGTACGTGAAGGCCCTGGAGGAGATGTCGGGCGCCCCGATCTCCGCGATCGGCGTCGGCCCCGGCCGCACCGAGACCATCCAGATCAACTCCTTCATCTGAGGCTGATCCGGTCGACACCCGAGGGGTGGAGCACGCCGACCCGGCGCGCCCCGCCCCTCCGGTGTGTCAGTTGGTGAAGTACATGTACTGCCAGGACGAGATCGTCGTGGAGTTCACGTAGTCACCCGAGTCGTTGTTGACGTACGCCGTGCGGACGCGCGCCCGGATGCCCGACTCGCCCGGCGCGCCGAGGTTCACGGACACCTTGCCGTTCGTGCCGAGCTTGAAGAACCCCGGGCTCGACGGGTACCAGCGCCCGTTGAAGTAGACCTCCAGCTCGAAGCGTGCCTTGCGCCCCGGGAAGTAGGTCATCGTGCTGGTGGCCACCGGCGCCGTCGTCTTGCGGAACCAGCGGTACGACACCTGGCCGATCTTGGCGGTCTTGTAGTACTTGCTCAGCGAGGTGGCGACCCGGACCTTCGTGTACGCCGTCACCTTCGCGGTCTTCGGCGCGTACCGCGCGTCGCCGGCGAACTTCGCGACCACGGCGGTGTCCCGGACCAGGTCCAGCTTGACGGACAGGTTGCCCCGCGCGTCCACCACGCCCTTGCGGACCAGCTTGTCCGGCTTGTCGCCGCCGAACGGATCCGCCCAGATCTCCACCGTGCGGTTCTTGTACGTCTTGCCGAGGTGCGCGGTGAAGACGACGTCCGCGCCGTACGCGAAGGTCTGGTTGTTCCGGTCGAGCGTCAGCGTGGAAGCGGCCCGCGACACCTCCACCGGCAGCGAGGCGGCGGTCGGCGCGTACGTGGCGTCGCCGGCGTAGGCGGCCTTGTACGTGACCTTGCCGCCGGCCGGCGGGGTGTCCTTGACGGTGAACCTGCCCTTGGCGTCGACCCTCACCGGGGCCAGCGCCTTGCCCTTCGGGGACTCGGCGTCGGTCCGGGTGACCGTCACCGGGGTCCCGGCCGGCAGCGGCAGGCTCGCGGAGACGGTGCCGTTCAGGGTGAGCGCGGCGCCGCGGGTCGCCTTGGCCGGACCGGTCAGGGTGGCCTTGGTGACGTACTGGCGCGGGTTGGCGACCACGGTCACCGGGGTGGTCGGCTGGCCCCACGAGTCGTTCACCGCGAAGAGCAGGCTGCCGTCCCCGGACCAGACCAGTCCGCGGCGGGCCACGCCGCCCTGGTACGGGAGCGTGCGGAGGCTGGCGGCCTTGCCCGGCCCCTGGGTGAAGACGGCCAGGTCGGGCGTGTCCTGGAAGCCGCGCGAGCCGGCCGCGACGGTGCCGTCGGGCGCGACGGAGACGCTGCTCGGCTCCTCCTCCATCGGGTAGGAGGCGACCTGCTTCAGGTCGGAGAGCCGGTACTCGACCGGTCCCCGGTACGAACTCGCCACGACGATGTTCGCGCCGTCGGGGGTGAAGTCCGCGTCGTAGAAGAACGTGCCCTTGTCGTCCTTGGCGCTGATGGCGGGGGCCGCGCCGGTGGTGTCGTACACGACGACCGGGCCGGAGCTGATGCCGTGGTCGAGGGCGACGAGCTTGCCGGGCGCCTTCGGGTCGGTGCGCAGCAGCGGCGGCGTGGCGAAGTTGTGCCCGGCCGCCTCGTCGTCGTACGTGGTGATCACGGGCGCGCCGGACACGGTCGTGTCGATCGAGCCCAGCCCGGAGTCCCACTGGTCGCCGAAGCTGAACCAGATGCGGTTGCCCTCGCCGACCGCGACCTGGAACGGCTCGGAGCGGGTGCCGGTCGGGTACTCCGCGGTCACCTTGAGCGTGGCGGTGTCCACGGCGACGATCTTGTCGGCGCCGCGGACGGCGGCGTAGAGGGTGGCGGAGTCGGTGCTGAGCGCGAGGTCGGAGACCTGCGGCAGGCCCCCGATCGTGCCGAGCACCTTGCCGGCGTAGTCGGTGACGACGATCTTGCCGGTGCCTGCGTCACCGAGGAAGAGCCGCTGGTGGACGCCGTCCACGGCGGTGTCGCTGAGCTGGCTGACGGGGACGTCGGCGCGGGAGTCGGCCGCGGCCGGTCCGGCCGCGAGCACGGCGGAGCTGAACAGGACCGCGAGGGTGGTCGCGGCAGAGACGGTGCGCGTACGCACGATGTGGTTACCCCCCTGAAGAACCCGCCGGATGCGGCGGGTGAGATCACTCGGCCGCCGCTCACGGGGCACCACCGGCCGCAACGGGCAGGGGGCAACCGGCGCGGCCGTGAGCGCAGGTTACGGCATACGGGTGACCGGATGGCAAGCGGTTGCCGAACGTCCGCGGACGCCGCGGGGCGCGCCCGGCTCAGGCGCTCCGGCCGTACAACCTTGTGGTCCTGCCGGTTGTCGTACCGGGCATGAAGCGAAAGATCGTCGGTCTCGCGGTGGTGGTTTCGTTCCTCGCCACCACCGTCATGACGCTGGCCTGGGACGCCTTCTACGACGCGGGCGGCGGCGCGCTTGCGGTGTGCTCGGGCGTCGCCGTGCTGTTCGTGGTCCGCGCTCACCGCCGGGCGGGCCGCGCCCTCCCGGAGGACGACGGCGTACACGGCTCACCAGGCGAGCTGGCTGATCTCCTCGACCACGACGGCGCAGGCGTCGGCTGACGGGTCGACCAGCGGGAAGTGGCCCACCTCGTCGAGGACGGTCAGCCCCACGGTCTCGCCCGCCTTCGCGGCGGCTTCGACGTACGCCTCGGCGACGCGGTACGGGACGACGATGTCCGTCCGGCCGTGGACCACGGTGGTGGCGATGCCGGTGGGCAGCAGCGCCGCCGGGTCGGCGAACGGCAGGCGTTCGGCGAAATGCGCGTCGCCGCCGAGCAGTTGCATCGACGCGCCCCCGCACACACCGAGTTCTTCCGCCACCGTGAAGTCGGAGATCGGCGCCAGCGAGACCACGCCCCGCAGCGGCGGGGGCTCGGGGAGCCGCCACGGCGACCCGGCGGGCAGGACGTGGCGGGCGGCGGCCCACAGCGCGAGGTGACCTCCGGCCGAGTGCCCGGTGACCACCGTGCGGCGCACGTCGGCCTGCGGGAGGTGCGCGGCGACCAGGGCGGGCAGGGCGTCGAAAGCCGCGGCGACGTCGTCGAAGGTCTCCGGCCAGCGGCCCGCGACCGGCCCGTCGGCGCCCTGGTGCGGCACCGGACTCCCGCGCCGGTACTCGACGTTCGCCACGGCGAACCCGCGGCGGGCCAGGAAGTCCGCGAACGGGCTCATGTACTGCCGGTCGTACGGGGCGCGCCAGGCCCCGCCGTGCAGCACGACGACCAGCGGAGCGCTGCCGGCCGCAGCAGCCGGAGCGGCACCGGCAGCCGCGCCCTCGCGGGGCACGAAGAAGTCCACGACCTGGTCGGGGTGCGCCCCGTACGCGCCGGTGGCGTCAGGCGCGACGGGCGGGTGCGAGAAGGCCGATGCGGCCTCGGCCGCATCCCGTTCCACTGCGGGGTCCGACATGCGGCTCAACCTCTCGTGATGCGGCGACACATGATCCGGGCAGCGGGACCGTACCAGGCGCGGGAGGGGTGTTCTTGCTGCACCCCGGGCGCGGGAGGAGCCTGGCTCCCGCCCGCGCCCGGGGGCGAGACGTTACTCCGGGGGTACCGCAACGGTCACCCGGAAACGTGACCCAGCATCCGCGCCGCACGCTCCGCATCGGCGAATCCCACGTACAGCGGGGTGAAGCCGAAACGCAGCACGTCCGGACTGCGGAAGTCCCCGATCACGCCCATGGCGATCAGCCGGCGCATCTTCTCCGCCGCGTCCTCGGCGCGCAGCGAGACCTGGCTGCCGCGCTCCGCGTGTGCGAGCGGGGTGACCGCCTCCACCCGGCCGCGCGGCACGTACTCGTCCACGCACTCCAGGAAGAAGTCGGTCAGGGCCAGCGACTTGGCCCGCACGGCCTCGACGGACACGCCGTCCCAGACCTCGAGCGCCGCTTCCAGGGCGAGCATCGACAGGATGTCCGGGGTGCCGACCCGGCCGCGGACCGCGCCCTCGGCGGGCACGTAGCCGGGGGTCATCGCGAACGGCTCGGCGTGCGAGTTCCAGCCGGGCAGCGGGGAGTCGAAGGCACCCTGGTGGCGTTCGGCGATGTAGAGGTACGCGGGCGAACCCGGCCCGCCGTTCAGGTACTTGTACGTGCACCCGACGGCGAGGTCCACCCCGTGCTCGTCCAGGCCGACCGGCAGGGCGCCCGCGCTGTGGCACAGGTCCCAGACGATCAGCGCACCGGCCGCGTGCGCGGCGGCGGTCAGCGCGGGCAGGTCGTGCAGCCGCCCGGACTTGTAGTCCACGTGGTTGACCAGGGCGAGCGCGGTGCGCTCGGTCAGCGCCCGCGGCAGCTCGGCCGGTGCCACGGGGACCAGGGTCAGACCGGTGAGCCGGGCCGCGGACTCGGCGATGTACCCGTCGGTGGGGAACGTCGTCGCGTCCACGAGGAGTTCGGTGCGCCCGGGTCCGGCGAGGCGGGCCGCGCCGACCAGGGCCTTGAAGAGGTTCACGCTGGTGGAGTCCCCGACCACGATCCGGCCCGGGGCGGCGCCGACCAGCGGGGCGATGAGGTCGCCGATCCGCTCGGGCGCGGTCCACCAGCCGCTCTCGTCCCAGGAGCGGATGAGCAGCTCGCCCCACTCGCGGGACACCACGTCGGCGAGCCGGCCGGGCACGGCGGCGGGCAGCGCGCCGAGGGAGTTCCCGTCGAGGTAGACGACCCCGTCGGGGAGGGTGAACCGGTCGCGGAGCTTGCCGAGTTCATCGGCCGCGTCGAGTGCGGCGGCGCGTATGGAAAGGGGGGTCGCGGAGGTCTCAGACATGGCTGCGCGCCGTCCACAGCTCGGGGAAGACGTTCTTGGTGGCGCGCTTCTCGAGCCAGGCCACGCCGGCCGAGCCGCCGGTGCCGACCTTGGAGCCCATCGCGCGGCGGGTGGCGACCAGGTGGTCGTTGCGCCAGCGCCAGACCAGTTCGCCGACGTCCGTCAGCGCCTCGGCGAGCCGGATCAGCTCGCCGTGCTGGTCGTCCCCGGCGTAGAGCTCGGCCCAGACGGCCTCGATCTCGGCGGAGGGCTCGTACTTCTGCGACAGGTCGCGGTCCAGGACGGCCGCCGGTACGGGCAGGCCGCGGCGGGCCAGCAGCCGCAGCACCTCGTCGTACAGGCTGGGCTCGGACAGCGCCTTCTCCAGCTCGGCGTGCACGCGCGGGGCGCCGCGGTGCGGGACGAGCATGGACGCGGACTTCTCGCCCAGCAGGAACTCCATCCGGCGGTACATCGCGGACTGGAAGCCGGATCCCTCGCCGAGGGCGCTGCGGTAGGCGTTGAACTGCGCGGGGGTGAGCTGGGCCAGCGGGCGCCAGGAGGCGTTCAGGGACTCCAGCTCATAGGTGGATCGTTTCAGCGCGTCCATCGCGACGGTGAGCCGGTCCTCGCGCAGGGCGCGGGCCGCGGTCTCCCATTCGTGCACGATGACGGTGAACCACAGCTCCATGACCTGGGTCGTGACCAGGAAGACCATCTCTCCGGGATCGTCCGAGAGGGGGTGCTGGAGGTGGGTGAGAACGTCCGCCTGGACGTAGTCCTCGTAGGGCGTGGTGCCCGCGAAGTCGAGATTCGGGGTGTCCGAACCGGCTCCGGAGGCATCAAGGGCGTTAGACATCGCTGTCTCCTCGACACGAACTTCCGGGTAGCGGTCCGCCCCTTTCCTGCAGGCAATGGAGCTCCGGTCCCCTGTTGGCATCATAGACCGGCACCCCTGGACCGGCTCTAGAGTGATCTGGGGCACATTGCCCTGTTACGGCGCCTGGGGACCGTCGATGTAGCGGCCGTCGGCGTCGTACGGCCAGGCGTTGGAGCGGCAGCCGTCCAGGCCCTTGATCTGCTGCATCATCGCGGGTGCGGGGCGGCCGGGGCCGGAGCAGCCGAGGTGGGTGCGCAGGCCGATCTCGTGGCCGACCTCGTGGTTGACGATCAGGTGCCGGTACTCGGCCGGCGGGCCGTCGAAGCGCGGCGATCCCGTGATCCACCGCTTGAGGTTCACGACCACGCCGAACGACGTCTCGCAGTTCAGCTCGCCCCCGGTGTCCATGTTCTCGGCGGCGCAGAGCCGGTCGGCGGTGTCCGGGGTGGCGATCTTGATGGTGAAGTCCGGCCGGGTGTCGACCAGCTGGAAACTCGCCCGGCCGTGCGCGGCCCAGCTCTGCGGGTGGGCGAGGATGCGGCGGATTTCGGAGGCCGCCCGGTCCGGGTCCACGCCGGACTCGTCCTCGACCTCGACGGCGTAGCGGCGCAGCTTCCCGGTGCCGGTGGGGCCGCCGGCCGCACGGGCGCCGGTGAAGGTGCCGGGGCCCCTGCGGGGCACGGCCGACCGGGCGGCCCGGTCGGGCTTGACGCGCGGCGTCTCGGAGGCGGCCGGCTTGCCTGCGCCGTCCGGGTCCTCCTCCGGGGCCTCGGAGGCCTCCTGGTGGCCGCCGAGACGGGCCGCGGAGGGCGCGGTAGCAGGTGCCTCACCACCCCGCGCGCCGTACAGGGCGCCGGCGGCGACGAGCAGCACGCCGAGGCCGAGGGCTCCCTTGCCGCGGGGGGTCAGCCGGGTCCGGCCCGGTCTCGCACCCGTGCCGCGTCCCGCACCGCGTTTCAGCCCGCGTTTCCCCACGCGCCCGCCCCCTTCGCCACCGGCTCACCACCGGCTCACCACCGGCTCGTTGCCGGTCCGTACGGGTGGAAAGAGGGAATCCGCACCTCCGCGGTTCACTGCGGAGGTGCGGATCACGCTTTCGCGCAGGTCAACCGCGGGGCGGTTGCAGGTCGGTCGCGGTCAGCCGAGGGTGTCGGCCGCCGTCTGCGAGGAGTCCCGCAGGAAGGTGGAGCAGCGCTCGTACTCGGCCTGCTCGCCGATCGCCTGGGCGGCGCGGGCCAGCGCGTGCAGGGCGCGCAGGAAGCCGCGGTTCGGCTCGTGCTCCCACGGCACCGGGCCGTGGCCCTTCCACCCGGCGCGGCGCAGGGCGTCCAGGCCGCGGTGGTAGCCCGTACGGGCGTAGGCGTACGACTCGACGGCGCGGCCGCCCTCGAAGGCGTCGTCCGCGAGGCGGGCCCAGGCGAGCGAGGACGTCGGGTACTTCGCGGCCACCTCGGCCGGGTCGGTGCCGGCGGCGAGCAGCTCGCGGGGCTCCGGGTCGTCGGGGAGGTGGGTCGGGGCAGGACCCCCGAGGAGGTTCTCGTGAATGGACATGGCCCCAGTCTGCCCCGCCCGGCGCGAGTACGGGCCCGGCGGGCCCCCTGTGCCCGACGGGCGCCGTCGCTCCCGCTCCGGCCCGGGGCGCTTATGGGACCGCTCCGGAACCGGCGCGCCCCGGGAGCACACCTCGCCCTCCCCTGGACAGGCGTCCCCCGGGACACACCGGAACCCTCCCTGCCGCGGGCGCCGTCCCGCCACTTCCCTCCCGGACTCCGTCAGGTCGGCCGGAAAGCGCCCGCCCGGAGGCGTCGGCGGAAACGGGCCGGGGGGGGGGGGGGGGGGGGGGGGGGGGGGGGGGGGGGGGGGGGGGGGGGGGGGGGGGGGGGGGGGGGGGGGGGTGGGGGGGGGGGGGGGGGGGG
>NZ_JBVJWO010000012.1:186635-235657 GCF_055602345.1 Streptomyces sp. NPDC037401 | reverse complement strand
ACCAGCATCGTGGCCAGGCCCGGCGCGAGCATGCCCGCGCCCTTGGCCATCCCGCCGACCGTCCAGCCCTCGCGCGTCACCACGGCCGTCTTGTGGACGGTGTCGGTGGTCTTGATGGCGATGGCGGCGTCCTCGCCGCCGTCGGCCGTCAGGGCCGCGGCGGCCTGCTCGACGCCCGGCAGCAGTTTGTCCATCGGGAGCAGCACGCCGATCAGGCCGGTGGAGGCCACGGCGACCTCGCCGGCGTTGTGCTCGCCGCCGAGGACCTCGGCGACCTTCTCGGCGGTGGCGTGGGTGTCCTGGAAGCCCTTCGGCCCGGTGCAGGCGTTCGCGCCGCCGGAGTTGAGGACGACGGCGGAGACGGTGCCGCCGCGCAGGACCTGCTCGGTCCAGTGCACCGGGGCCGCCTTGACCCGGTTGGAGGTGAAGACGCCCGCGGCCGACAGCCTCGGCCCGTTGTTGACCACGAGGGCCAGGTCCGGGTTGCCGTTCTCCTTGATGCCGACCGCGACGCCGGCGGCGGTGAATCCCTGAGCAGCGGTGACGCTCACTGCATCTCCTTCTTCGCTTCTCCGCCCGCGCGGCGCGCCGGCACGGCCATCATCGTCGTCTGCAGCCCGGTGGCCGCGCGTGCGACGCTCACGGTGCGACTCCGATCGTGGAAAGTCCGAGGCTCTCGGGGAAGCCGAGGGCGATGTTCATGCTCTGCACCGCCCCGCCGGCGGTGCCCTTGGTCAGATTGTCGATGGCGCTGACCGCGATGATCCGCTGCGCCGCCTCGTCGTGGGCGACCTGGACCTGAACGGCGTTGGAACCGTAGACCGACGCCGTCGACGGCCAGCGGCCCTCCGGGAGCAGGTGGACGAACGGCTCGTCCGCGAAGGCCTTCTCGTACGCGGCGCGCAGCGACTCGGCCGTGGTCCCGGGCACGGCCTTGGCCGAGCAGGTGGCGAGGATGCCGCGGGGCATGGGGACGAGGTTCGGCGTGAACGACACCGAAACGCGCTGCCCGGCCAGCGGGGACAGGTTCTGCACCATCTCGGGGGTGTGCCGGTGGCCGCCGCCGACGCCGTACGGGGTGACGGAGCCCATCACCTCGGAGCCGAGCAGGTGCGGCTTGAGGGCCTTCCCCGCGCCGGAGGTGCCGGTGGCGGCGACGATCACCGCTTCCGGCTCGGCCAGGCCTTGCGCGTACGCCGGGAAGAGCGCGAGGGAGACGGCGGTGGGGAAGCAGCCGGGTACGGCGACGCGCTTGGCGCCCTCCAGCGCGGCGCGGCCGCCCGGGAGTTCGGGGAGTCCGTACGGCCAGGTGCCCGCGTGCGGGGACCCGTAGAATTCCTCCCAGTCGGCGGCGTCCTTCAGCCGGAAGTCGGCGCCCATGTCCACGACGAGGGTGTCGTCGCCCAGTTGTTCGGCGACGGCGGCGGACTGGCCGTGGGGCAGGGCGAGGAAGACCACGTCGTGTCCGGCCAGCACGTCCGGCGTGGTGGCGTCCAGGACCCGGTCGGCGAGCGGGAGCAGATGCGGCTGGAGCGCACCGAACCGCTGCCCTGCGTTGGAAGCGCCGGTCAGGGCACCGATTTCGACCTCGGGGTGCGCGAGCAGCAGGCGCAGCAGCTCCCCGCCCGCGTATCCGCTCGCTCCGGCCACCGCAACTCGTACCACCATCGGACCCTCCTCCTTGGGGGCATGACTATACGTAACGCTGCACGTTTATGCAAAGTCCTTCCGGGTCGCGGGCGCCGGCGCATGGTGTAATAAATGAACGGGCATTTATTAATGCCCGTTCGACGAAGACGACGAGGACGAGGGAGGACAGCCGATGGCCGGGCGTCCCCGGAGCGTGGACGATGCGGAGATCCTGCGGGCCGCCGTGGCGGTGATGGGCCGCGCGGGGCCCGCGAAGCTGACCCTGGCGCTGGTCGCGCGGGAAGCGGGCCTGGTGCCGGGCACGCTCGTACAGCGGTTCGGATCCAAGCGCGGACTGCTCCTCGCACTGGCGGAACACAGCGCCCAAGACACGGGGACACTCTACGAGCAGGTGCGCGCCTCGCACACCTCCCCCCTCGCGGCCCTCGGCGCGCTGCTGACCGGGCTCTCCGAGCCGCTGGACACCCCCGAGTCCTTCGCCCACCACCTGGCGTTCCTCTGCGCGGACCTCGGCGATCCGGAGTTCCGCGAGGTCGCCCTCGACGCACAGCGCCGGCAGGGCGGGCTGATCGCACGGCTGCTGGCGCAGGCCCTGGACGCGGGCGAACTGCTGCCGGACACGGAGACCGGCCCGCTCACCGCCGCCGTACAGGCCGCCGTGGCGGGCAGCGGGCTCCTGTGGGCCGTGGACCGCGAGGACACCCTCGCCCGCCGCCAGTGCGCCGCCCTCGACCACGTCCTCGCCCCGTACCGCACCGAACCGACCCGGGAGGCATCCGGTGACCACCCCCACCCCCACCACTGACGAGCGGCCCGCACGGCACTTCCGGGCCCACGGGTACCTGGGAGCCAGCCTCGACGGGTACATCGCCCGACCCGACGGCAGCCTGGACTGGCTCGAAGAGCGCGGCGCCGAGGCCGGGGACACCGGCTACGAGGCCTTCATCGCGGGCATCGACACCCTGGTCATGGGCCGCAACACCTACGAGAAGGTGCTCACCTTCGGCTTCTGGCCGTACGACGGCCTGCGCGTGCTGGTCCTGAGCACCCGGCCCGCTCCCCCGGACCCGCGCGTCACCGTCCTGCCCGGCCTGGCCCCCCTCCTGGCGCACCTGGAGGCGGTCGGGGCGCGGAACGTCTACGTGGACGGCGGGCAGGTCGTGCAGTCCTTCCTGCGCGAGGGCCTGCTCGACGAGCTCACCGTGACGACCGCTCCGGTCCTGATCGGCGAGGGGATCCCGCTCTTCGGGCCGCTGGACGGGGACGTGGGGCTCACCCACCGCACGACGAGGACCCTGGGAGCGGGATCGGCGGGATTCGTGCAGACGACGTACGACGTGGCGGGGGCTCAGCCCAGGCCGTGACGGACCCACACGTTGGGCTCGACGTAGACGGCGTAGCCCTGGTCCGGTTCGCACCGGACCGGGACCAGGGCGCCCGGGACGGTGACCGGGCCGGCGGTGTCGAAGGGCAGGCCGGTCCAGGCCCGCCACTCGTCGAGGCCGCCCGAGATGGTCATCGAGGCCGGGGCGACCTTGTCGATGACGCCGCCGGCGCGGACGTGGACCCGCAGCCACGGGTCGTACGGCAGGCCGTCCTCGCGGGTGCGGAAGGCGTACTCGTCGATGAGGGCGTCGGGTTCGGCGTGCTTGAGGTTGGGGCGGACAGGGGCGACGACCTCGGAGAAGCCGCGGGAGCGGGCGTTGTCGCGCATCGCGGCCAGCATCCGGCCGGAGAGCCCGGTGCCCTGGCGCCCGGTGGCGACGGTGATCTCGATCGCGCTGACGGTGTCGGGCGCGACGCCGTGGCGCAGGTCGGAGAAGGCCCACAGGAATATCTGGTCCCAGCCGCGGGCGGGGAGTTCGCCGCGGCCCGGCCGGTGCAGCGCGAACGGCAGGCTGAAGGCGCGGGCGACCACCTCGTCAGCTTCGGTGCCGTCGGTGCCCGCGGTGGCCACGAGCACGTACTCGGGCAGCTCGGCGACGATCCGGCCGTACAGCAGCCAGCCCAGCGGGTCCTGGAGCGAGAACTCCGGCCAGCTGTCCTTCATGTCCCAGAGCCGGGAGGCCAGTTCGGGCCGCTCGGCCAGGGTGGTGATGTGCACGTCGGCAGAAGTGTCGTCCATGATCGCAGACTAGGCGGCGGCCGCCGTCGGCCTCAATGCATTTACGCGCGGTCCGGCCCGCTCAGGCGGGCGCCTGGAGGGACAGGTGCCAGCGGCCGGCCCAGCCGTGGAGGGTGACGGCGGCCAGCGGGCGCACGTCGACGTTCCAGTAGGTCAGCGGGGGCGCCTGGAGCGCGTAGACCAGGGCCGCGCGGACCACGGAGGGTTCGGCGACGGCCACGATCGCTCCGCCGTCGTCGGCGGGCCGGGTGTCGAGCCAGCCGCCGATCCTGGTGATGAAGGCCAGCAGGGACTCGCCGCCGTGCGGGGCGGACCGCGGGTCGGCCAGCCAGGCGTCGACGGCTTCGGGTTCGCGCGCCGCGACCTCCGCCAGGGTCAGCCCCCGCCAGCGCCCCATGTCGCACTCGCGCAGCGCGGGCTGGGCGATCGGGGCGTAGCCGAGGGCCTGCCCGGTGGCCCTGCTGCGGGGTGTGGGCGAGCAGTAGCGGAGCTCTGCCGCACCCAGGGCCACCAGCCCGCGCGCCGCGTGCTCCACCGTCTGCCAGCCGGTCCGGTCGAGCGGCCGGTCGTCGTCGAAGCGCTCGGCGAGCAGTGGGGAACTGCGCGCTGCGGCGACGAGCGAGACCCGAACATGCATGCGGCGATGGTGAGCCGCCTCACGCACCTGGTCAAGCGTCAGTGCGCAGCAGATGCGCGCAGGCCGACAGCCGGCGCACGGCGTCGGTGAGTTCGGCGGACCCCGACACCCCGGCGAAGCTCAGGCGGATGTGCGGCGCCGGCGGCTCGGCGCTGAAGAACGGGCGGCCCGGCCCCACCGCCACCCCCTCGCGCAGGGCGGCCGCGACGAAGCCGGCCTCGTCGGTGCCGTCGGGCAGCCGGGCCCACAACTGGTACCCGCCGCCCGGGAGGTGGGGCAGCCTCAGGGCCGGCAGGCGCAGGGCCAGCTCCCGGGCGAGGACGTCGCGGCGGTGCCCCAGCTCGGCTCCGACGGTCCGCAGGTGCCGGGCCCAGGCGGGTGCGCCCACCAGTTCCAGGGCGGTCTCCTGGAGCGGCCGCGGTACGAAGAAGCTGTCGACGACCTGGATGGCCCGCAGCCGCTCCAGCACCGGCCCGCGGGCGGCGAGCGCGCCCACCCGCAGGCTGGGCGAGGTGGCCTTGGTGAGCGAGCGGACGTGCACGACGACCCCGTCCGGGTCGTCGGCCGCCAGCGGGACGGGCAGGGTGACGCCGTCGTCGTGGCCGAGGTGGCGGGCGAAGTCGTCCTCGACGACGAAGGCCCCGGCGGCGCGGGCGATCCGGCGCACCTCGGCGCGCCGGGCCTCGGAGAGCACCGATCCGGTGGGGTTCTGGAAGAGCGGCTGGCAGATGAACACGCGGGCGCCGGTGGCCTCGAAGGCCGCTTCGAGCAGTTCGGTGCGCACCCCCTGCGCGTCCACCGGTACGGGCACGGGCCGCAGTCCGGAGGCGCGGGCGATGGCGAGCATCCCCGGGTAGGTCGGGGACTCGACGAGTACGGGGGCCCCGGGCGGGGCCACGGCCCGCAGGGCGGTGGTCAGGGCGCTCTGGCCGCCCGCCGTGACCAGGACGTCGGCGGCGGTGACCTGTCCGCCGATCGCGCGGGCGAACCAGTCGCGCAGCTCGGGCAGGCCGTCGACGGGCGGGCGGGTCCAGGCGCCGGGCCGGCGTCCGGCGCGCGCGAGGGCGGCGGCCATCGCCCGCTCGGGCTGCAGGGACGGGTGCAGGTAGCCGCCGTTGAGCTCGCTCACCCCGGCGGGAGGCACCGCCAGCGAGACCAGGACCCCGGAGGCGTCCACGGAGCGCGGCACGGACTCGCCGGCGGGCTCGGCGCTGAGGGTGACCTCCTGCCAGGAGGTATCGCCCGCCACGGCGGCCTCGGTGCGGGGCCGGGCCCGGAAGGCGCCCGCGCCGGGCCGGGTCACGACGAGGCCTTCGGCGGCCAGCTGGGCGAGTACCCGGGTCACGGTCACCGGACTGACCCGGAAGCGCTCGACGAGCACCCGGCTCGACGGCAGCTTTCCACCTACTGGATAGCGGTTCAGTTCAGAGCGCAGGAACTCCGTCAGTTCTGCCCCACTGCTACGCTCGTTCATGAGAGCACAGAATAGCGCTACCGCCTCTTCGCCGATAGCGGTCCCGGCCCGGGAGACCCGGGGAGCGGGCTCCGGCCGCGGGACCGCGTACGCCGCGCTCGGCGTCGCCGCCTTCTCCACGACCTTCCCCTCCACCGCCTGGGGCCTGGAGAGCTTCGGCCCCTGGTCGCTGGTCGCCCTGCGCGCCACGCTGGCCGCCACGGTCGCGGTCGCCCTCCTGCTCGCCCTGCGCGTGCCGCTGCCGCACCGTGCCCACTGGGCGGGGCTCGCCGTGGTCGCGGGCGGGGTCGTGGCCGGCTTCCCGATCCTGACCACCCTGGCGCTCCGGACGTCGACCACCTCGCACGCGGCCGTGATCGTGGGCCTGCTGCCGCTGACGACCGCGGCGTTCGCGGCCGTGCGCACCGGGGTCCGGCCCTCACGCACCTTCTGGGCCGCGGCGCTCGCCGGGGCCGCCGTCGTCGTCGGCTTCACCCTCGGCCAGAACGGCGGCTCCCTCGCGCCGGGCGACGGCTACCTGTTCGTCGCCCTGCTCGTCTGCGCCGCCGCCTACGTCGAAGGCGGCCGGCTGGCCCGGCTGATGCCGGGCTGGCAGGTGATGGGGTGGGCCCTGGTGCTGTGCCTGCCCGTCGCCCTGACCGGGGCCGCGCTGGGCCTCGCGTACGAGCCCGTGCACCTGACCTGGCACGGGGTGACGGGCCTGGTGTGGGTGGCGGTGGGCTCGACCTTCTGCGGCGGGTACGTCTGGTACCGCGGGATCGCCTCGATCGGCCCCGCCCGGGCCAGTCAGCTCCAGCTCGCCCAGCCGCTCCTGACCCTCGTGTGGTCGGTGGCACTGCTGGGCGAGCAACTGTCCCCCGCCGTCCCGCTCGCAGCCGTCGGCGTACTGCTCTGCATCGCGGTGACCCAGCGGGCTTAAATACGACGAACCGCCGTAAACTGCTGTCACCGGAACACTCCGCCCCCAGGGAGGTCAGCAATGCGCGCGACCGAAGGCGACCAGCTGGTGCAGCACGGCAGAGTCGTGGGACAGCACGACAAGGTGGGCGAGATCACGCAGGTGCTGGGCGACAACGGCACCCCTCCCTACCGCGTGCGCTTCGAGGACGGCCACGAGGCAGTGATGTCCCCGGGCCCCGACTGCGTCGTACGACACCCCGCGGAGCCCGGACACTGATCAGCGCGGCGGCACTGCCGCCGGGTAGTGGTCGGCCACGACCCGGGCCATCGCTCCGTTGGGATCCGCGGCCACCTGCTTCGCGGAGAAGAACACGTGGCCGCGGACCTCGGCGTGCCGGGCCGCCAGCGTGAGATGCCGGGACAGCTCGTCGGTACGGCGCCAGGCGGCGGTGGAGCTGTTCGCGTCACACCGGTAGAGCGCCTCGCCGACGTACAGGTCGACGCCGGTGTCACGGACGGTCTGCGCCCACCAGGGCACCAGCGTGGCGTAGTCGGCGGACTTGTACCCGATGTGCCAGTAGAGCTGCGGCACGACGTAGTCGATCCAGCGCTCCCGGACCCAGCGCCGGGTGTCGGCGTACAGGTCGTCGTACGTCGCCAGGCTGGTGGTGTCGGAGCCCCGCGGGTCCGCCGACTTGGTGCGCCACACGCCGAACGGGCTGATCCCGAACCGGGTGCCGGGACGCACCGCCGCGATCCGCTCGGACATCTCGCGCACCAGCGTGTCGGTGTTGTGGCGCCGCCAGGCGGCCCGGGAGGCGAAGTCCCCGCCGTGTTCCTCGTAGGCGGCGTCGTCGTCGAAGTACTCCCCGTCGACCGGGTACGGGTAGAAGTAGTCGTCCCAGTGCACGGCGTCGACCGGATAGCGGGCGACCGCGTCGAGCATCGCGTCCTGCACGAAGCGCCGCACCTCCGGCAGCCCCGGGTTGTAGTAGAGCTTCCCGCCGTAGGGGACCGTCCACGAGGGGTTCTCGCGCGCCGGGTGCGAGGACGCCAGCCGGCCGGGATCGTCGTGGTTGTTGGCCACCCGGTACGGGTTGAACCACGCGTGCAGCTCCAGCCCCCGCGCATGGGCCTCGGTCACCGCCGTGCCGAGCGGGTCCCAGCCCGGGTCGGCGCCCTGCACGCCGGTCAGCCACTGCGACCACGGCTCGAAGGACGACGGCCACATGGCGTCGGCGCTGGGGCGCACCTGGAGCACCACGGCGTTGAGCCTGCGCTCCACGGCGGTGTCCAGCAGCCCGACGAGCTCCGCGCGCTGGCGCTCCGCGCTCAGTCCCGACCGCGAGGGCCAGTCGACGTTCTGCACGCTGGCCACCCACATGCCGCGGAACTCCGGTCCGGGGCCCCGCTCCCGGCCCGTCGGCCCGGCCGCGGCCGCCGCCGTCCCGGCGCCCGTTCCCACCACTGCGATGCCCGTACCCGCCGCCGTCACGGCACCGGCCAGGGCACCCGCCGCCCCTGCCAGCAGCCCCCTGCGCCCGATGTGCGCCATGTGACACTCCCGTCTCACTGAGTGACGAAGATCCGTACGCGCCCAGCATGCCCGCCCCGGCCCCGCGGACCGTGCAGGGTCGGGAGTAACGTCGGGGGGCGTGGCGGGCGCCGGAATGCAGTTATCACTGACACACGGGGGACCTGCCGGCGGATGACCACGAAAGGCACGATGTGACTGACCTCCCTACCGACATCAAGCGCGTCGGCGTAGTGGGCTGTGGCCAGATGGGCGCGGGCATCGCCGAGGTGTGCGCCCGCAGTGGTCTTGAGGTCAAGGTCGCCGAGACCACCGGCGAGGCCCTGGAGATCGGGCGGACCCGGCTGCACAACTCCCTGACCAAGGCCGCCGAACGCGGCAAGATCAGCGAGGAGGAGCGGGACGCGACCCTGGCCCGCCTGAGCTTCACCACCGACCTCGGCGAGTTCGCCGACCGCGACCTCGTCATCGAGGCGGTCGTGGAGAACGAGCAGATCAAGACCGAGATCTTCCAGGTCCTCGACCAGGTGGTCACCCGGCAGGACGCGATCCTCGCCTCGAACACCTCTTCCATCCCGCTGGTGAAGCTGGCCGTCGCGACCTCGCGTCCGGACCAGGTCATCGGCATCCACTTCTTCAACCCGGCGCCGGTGCAGAAGCTCGTCGAGCTGATCCCCGCACTGACCACCTCCGAGGAGACGGTCAAGCGCGCCGACGCCCTGGTGCGGGACGTGCTCGGCAAGCACGCCATCCGCGCCCAGGACCGCTCCGGCTTCGTCGTGAACGCGCTGCTCATCCCGTACCTGCTGTCGGCGATCCGGATGTTCGAGTCCGGGATCGCGAGCCGCGAGGACATCGACAACGGCATGGAGCTCGGCTGCGCCCACCCGATGGGTCCGCTCAAGCTCGCGGACCTCATCGGCCTGGACACCGTCGCCTCGGTCGCCGACAGCATGTACGCCGAGTTCAAGGAGCCGCTGTACGCCGCTCCCCCGCTGCTCCAGCGGATGGTCGACGCGGGCCGCCTCGGCCGCAAGACGGGATCGGGCTTCTACCCGTACGGGTGATCCCCCGGGGCCGTCTCAGCCCAGCCGGAGATGGTGCAGCAGCAGGAGACCGGCCGCCATGTTGGCGGCCGGCACCTCGCCGCGCGCGATCATGTCCGGCACGAGCTTGAGCGGCACCCACTCGCGGCGTGAGGATTCGAAGTCGTCCTGCGGGTGGCCGACGTAGGTGGCGCCGTCCGCCCAGTAGAGGTGGTGGCGGGCGTCGGTCAGGCCGTTGGACGGCTCGACCGTCATCAGGTGGTGGAGCGGGCCGGGGCGCCAGCCCGACTCCTCCTCCATCTCGCGGGCCGCGGCCCCGGCGATGTCCTCGCCGTCCTCGACCACCCCCGCGGGCAGCTCCCAGCCCCAGCTGTCCGTGATGAACCGGTGCCGCCACAGCAGCAGGACCTCGTTGGACTCGTTGACCGCCGTCGCCACGGCGACCGGCCGCATCCGGATCAGGAAGTGGTCCAGGTGCCGGCCGTCCGGCAGGGCGACATCGGCGAGATTCACCCGGAACCAGTGGTTCTTGTACACAGTCTGCTCACTCAGGTTCGTCCACTGCACGGTTGTGCCACCTTCCCTTCGAGTGGGTGGCAACATGGCAGCAGCTGCCAGGTCACAGGGGAACGCGCAGCGCCCCGTCGATGAGCTCGGCCGTCTCCTGCGCGCCGGTACAGCCGCTGGTCAGGAGCCGTTCCCGGACCGTGCGCAGCCGCTCCCGCAGCCGGTGCGACTCCATCCCCCGTGCCCGCTCGGCCATTTCGGCCGCGGCCGCCACGGCCGGCTCCGCCTCCCCCTGGCGCAGCTGGATCTCGCACAGCATGGCCAGCCGGTGCACCCGTCCCCGGTCGTGGGCGGGAGTGCCGACCGCCGCGACCGCCTGCTCGTACGCCCCGCCCAGGTCCCCCAGGCTGAGCAGCGCCTCCGCCACCTGCACGTTGACCAGCCCCGGCTGCACGTACCCGGTCTCGTCCGGCTCGGTGCCCGGACGGATCCGCTCGGCCGCCGCCTCGGCCCGCCGGATGCAGGCCAGCGCCCCCGGGGTGTCGCCGAGCCGGGCGAACGCCTTGGCCTGCATCGCGTACAGGTCGGCGGCCAGCGCCGGGGTGGTGTGGCGGTCGGCGGCCCGCAGCGCGGCCTCCGCGAAGGCCACCGCCTGCCGGTGCTCCCGCAGGTGGAGGGACTGGTTGACGAGCAGCGCGATGACGTACGCGCCCAGCCCCCGGTCCCCGCTGGCCTTCGCCAGCCGCAGCGCCTGGTGGAAGTAGCGCTGCGCGAGCCCGTGGGCGTCCGAGTCGTACGCACAGATGCCCGCGACCGCCACCAGCGAGCCCGCGGCCCGGTGCAGCCGGCGGCCCAGGTCGTCGGAGTAGCTGCCGCGCAGCAGCGGGGCGGTCTCGCTGCCGAGGAAGCGCACGATCCGGGCCCGGGTCGCCATCCCCCCGGCCCGCCGGTACATGAGTTCGTAGTGCATGCGGGCGGCCCGCAGGATCTCGACGTGCTCGGGGCCGACCCGGACGGGGCCGGACCGGGAGACGTCGCCGTCCTCGGGCGGGTTCTCCCACTCCCACACGGGGATGACGGCCGGCGTGCCCGTCACGGCCGCGGCCGACAGCAGCGGGAGGCGGCCCTGTTCGTCCGAGCGCCACAGGGCGGTCGCGCGGTCCACGAAGCCGCTCAGCGGCGAGCCCTGCGGGTCGGCGGGGGCACCCGGGATGCCGAGGCCGACGTCGTCGAGGCTCAGCGTGCGCTTCAGCCTGCGCGCCAGCACCTCGCAGATCAGGTCGGGCACCTGGCCGCGCGGCCGCTGCCCCTTCAACCAGCGGGCCACGGCGGTGTGTTCGTACCGCAGCGCCAACCCCCGGGTGCGGCCGGCCTGGTTGACGTGCGCGGCGAGGCCCGCGTGCGAGATGCCCGCCTCCGAGAGGAGGGCGTCGAGCAGGATGTTGGGCTGCATGGGCCCCTCCAAGGGCTCGTCGGACTCAGCGTAGTGCGCGGCGCGTTCACACGGGGTGTGAACCGTAAACGCGCATAAATGCGCTTCGCACCCTGCCGCGGGCAGCCCCGGGACCGGTTGACTGAAGCGCCTCGCCAAGAGGCAGCCCCGGGCCGTCGGCTCCCCCTCGTACAGTGCGACGGCCCGAACCCCGCGCCGCCCGCCCTGCCGTCTGCCCGACACTCCATGGCAGGGCGGGCGGCGCTCCCGCCGCCGCCTCGACGAGACTCCGCTCTCGGGACCTGTCAGGTCCCGTGCGGGGTCGCTGCCCGGCACACCGCCTGCCCGTGCGGTTGCGCGGGCAGCAGGCGGCGGTCGTTGCGCACCACCAGCAGGGCGACATCGTCGGCGAGTCGCCCGCTGGTGTGGCGTAGCAGCGCGGCGTGCACCCCGGCCACCAGGCCCGCGGGCGAGAGCGGAGCGGCAGCGCCCGCCGCCTCCGTCAGCGCGCCGCGCAGCGGGAAGTACCGCCCCGCCCGGTCCCGCGCGTCCTCCACGCCGTCCGTGTGCAGGAAGAGGGCCTCGCCGGGCAGCAGCCGCGCGCACAGCTGCGAGGGCAGTTCGGCGGGGAGCGGGAAGGCCCCCAGCGGCGGCAGCGGATCGCCTCCGACGAGCACCTCGGCGCTGCCCCGCGGCAGACCGGCAGCCGCCGTGCCGGGACGCGCGGCCGCGGCGCCACGCAGCCGGTACGGCCACGGGTGGCCGCAGTTGAGCGCCCGCAGTCGGCCGTCCCCCGCGATCTCCAGCAGCAGGACCGTCACGAACTCCTCGGCGACCGAGCTCTCCGGATCCGCGGAGCAGGCGGCCGGGTGCTCGGACCGCGCACGGTCCCGCAGGTGCCGCTGCAGGGCCCGCTCCATCCGGCGCAGCACGCCGGAGAGACTGCGCTCGTCGTACGCCGCCTCGCGGAAGCTGCCGAGGACGGCGGCCGCGGCGGCGAGGGCGGGCAGGCCGTGTCCGCGGACGTCCCCGATGACGACGCGCACGCCGTAGGGCGTGGCGACCGCTTCGTACAGGTCGCCGCCGACGGCCGCGCCCCGGCTCGCCGACAGCTGGGCCGCGGCGAACGCCAGCCCCTCCATCCGGGGCGGCAGCGGCCTCAGCAGGACCCGCTGGGCGGCCCCGGCGATCTCCTGCGTGCGCCGCAGCTCGCCGAGCAGGCACTGCCGGATGTACAGCGCGGCACCGGTGGCGAGCAGCAGGAAGGCGATGCAGGTCACCAGCCGCGCCGCCAGCGCGTCGGCAGCGGGCGTGCACAGCTGCCAGGAGACCGCCGCGCCTCCCCAGGTCAGCACGCACAGCCGGCGCAGCCGCGGCACCTCGTCGCGCGTGGCCCACCGCGCCCTCATGTGGTTCATGCCGACGGCCTCCCCGAAGGCTGTGCATCTGGTCGGGCCGGTGACTCTCTGTTCCCCCTCGGCCGGAACGATTGTGTCGATCGTCCGGTTCTGCTCACCGGGTTCACCGCACTTCTCACCCGAACGAGTGAGGGGCGCACCCGGTGTCCCGGGTACGCCCCTCACAGTCCGTGCACTAAGGCACCAAGGCACTGCGCACCTGCAGCACTGCGGCCGCGGGTGCTCAGGCTCCGCGCAGCACCGCTCCGGTGCGCTCGGCGGCGAGCGCGACGGCCGCGTCGCGGGCAGCCGTGGACTCCTCGGCCGTCAGCGTGCGGTCGGCGGCGCGGAAGCGCAGCGCGTACGCGAGCGACTTCTTGCCCTCGCCGACCTGCTCACCGGTGAACACGTCGAACAGCCGCAGCGATTCGAGCAGTTCGCCCGCGCCCTTGCGCAGCGCGGCCTCCACCGAGGAGGCGGGGACCGACGCGTCGACGATCAGCGCGACGTCCTGGGTCGCCACCGGGAAGGTGGAGATCCGGGGAGCCTGCAGCGCCTCGCCGCCGGCCGCCGCGAGGCGGTCGAGGTCCAGCTCCATCGCACTGGTGCGGGCCGGCAGGCCGAGGGCCTTGACCACGCGCGGGTGCAGCTCGCCGGCGTGGCCGACGACCTGCTCGACGCCGTCCAGGGAGACGAGGAGCTCCGCACAGCGGCCCGGGTGCCAGGGGCCGTACTGGCCCTGGCGGACCACCAGCTCGGCACCGGCCTCGCGGGCCAGCGAGCGCGCCGCCTCGACGGCGTCCGCCCACTCGGCCGGGCGGCCCTTGCCCCACCAGCCGGCCTGCTCGCGGGCCCCGGCCAGCACGACCGCGGCGTACCGCGGCTGCGCGGGCAGCGCGGCGTTGAGCGTGGCCACCTCTTCGTCGGTGGGACGGCGGTCGACGGGCAGCCGCACCGCGACGCCCGGCTGGGCGCCGGCGCGGAACACCAGACCGGTCTCGAAGAGCGCGAGGTCGTGGCTGCCGCGGCTGTCGTTGCGGCGCAGCGCGCCGAGCAGGCCCGGCAGCAGGGTGCTGCGCAGCGCCGGCTCCTCGTCGGAGAGCGGGTTGACCAGCTTGACGACCTGGCGGGAGGCGTCGTGCGCGGGGATCTGGAGCTGGTCGAAGACCTGCTCGCCGACGAACGGGTAGTTCAGCGCTTCGACGTACCCGGCGCCGGCCAGCGCGCGGCCGACCCGGCGGTGCAGCAGCTGCCGGCCGGTCAGGCCGCGGCCCGACGGCGGCTGCGGCAGGGTGGAGGGCAGGTTGGCGTAGCCCTCCAGCCGGATGACCTCTTCGGCGAGGTCGTTGGGCTCGCGCAGGTCGGGGCGCCACGAGGGCACGGTGACGACGAGCTCGTCCTGCCCGTACACGTCGCAGCCGACCTCCTGGAGGCGGCGTACGACGGTCTCGCGGCCGTAGTCCACGCCGGCGACCTTGTCCGGGTGGTTCGCCGGCATGGCGATGGTGTGCGGCGCGGACGGGGCGATCACCTCGGTGACGCCGGCCTCGGCGGTGCCGCCGGCGAGCAGCACCAGCAGGTCGACGGTCCGCTGGGCGGCCGCGGCGGCGGCCTGCGGGTCGACACCGCGCTCGAAGCGCTTGGACGCCTCGGAGGACAGCTTGTGGCGCCGGGCGGTGCGCGAGATCGACAGCGCGTCGAAGTGCGCGGCCTCGACGACGATGTCCGTGGTGCCCGTGACCAGGCCGGTCTCGGGGTCGGTCACCGGGTCGGCGATCTCGGTGTCGGCGCCGCCCATGACGCCGGCGAGGCCGATCGGGCCGCTGTTGTCGATGATCACCAGGTCTTCGGAGTCGAGCGTGCGCTTGACTCCGTCGAGGGTGGTGAACTTCTCGCCCTGCTCGGCACGGCGGACCCCGATGGGGCCGTCGATGCGGGAGCGGTCGTAGGCGTGCAGCGGCTGGCCGAGCTCCAGCATCACGTAGTTCGTGATGTCCACGGCCAGCGAGATCGGGCGCATGCCGGCCTTCTGGAGGCGGCGCTTGAGCCAGATCGGCGAGCGGGCGTCCGGGGACACGCCGGTCACGGTGCGGGCGGTGAAGCGGTCGCAGCCCTGCGGGTCGGCGACCTTGACCAGGTAGCCGTACGAGTTCGGGGCCGGGACGTCGAGCAGCGCCGGGTCGCGCAGCGGCAGCCCGTAGGCGGTGGCCGTCTCGCGGGCGACACCGCGCATCGAGAGGCAGTAGCCGCGGTCCGGGGTGACGGCGATGTCGAGGACCTCGTCGACGAGCTGGAGCAGCTCGATCGCGTCGGTGCCGACCTCGTGCTCGGGCGGCAGCACGATGATGCCGTGCGTGCCGTCGTCGCCCATGCCCAGCTCGTCGCCGGAGCAGATCATGCCGTGCGAGGTCCTGCCGTACGTCTTGCGCGAGGCGATCGCGAAGTCGCCGGGCAGCACCGCGCCGGGGAGGACCACGACGACCTTGTCGCCCACGGAGAAGTTCCGGGCGCCGCAGACGATCTCCTGCGGCTCGCCGGTGCCGTTGGCCCGGCCGACGTCGACCGTGCAGAAGCGGATCGGCTTGCGGAAGCCCTCGAGCTCCTCGATGGTCAGCACCTGGCCGACGACCAGGGGGCCCTTGAGGCCCGCGCCGAGCTGTTCGACGGTCTCGACCTCGAGACCGGCGTCGATGAGCTTGGCCTGTACGTCACGACCGGTCTCGCCCGCAGGCAGGTCGACGTACTCCCGCAGCCAAGAAAGCGGGACCCGCATCAGATCTCCATCCCGAACGGCCGGGTGAACCGGACGTCACCCTCGACCATGTCTCGCATGTCTTCGACGTTGTGGCGGAACATCAGCATCCGCTCGATGCCGAACCCGAAGGCGAACCCGCTGTACTTCTCGGGGTCCACACCGCAGGCGGTGAGCACCTTGGGGTTGACCATGCCGCAGCCGCCGAGCTCGATCCAGCCCTCGCTGGAGCAGGTGCGGCACGGCCGGTCGGGGTTGCCCACCGACTCGCCGCGGCACACGTAGCACTGCATGTCCATCTCGGCGGACGGCTCGGTGAACGGGAAGAAGTTCGGGCGCAGGCGCGTGGTCATGTCCGCACCGAAGAGCGCCTGGACCATGTGGTCCAGGGTGCCCTTGAGGTCGGCCATGGTCAGGCCCTCGTCGACGGCGAGCAGCTCGATCTGGTGGAAGACCGGGGTGTGCGTCGCGTCGAGCTCGTCGGTACGGAAGACCCGGCCCGGGCAGACGACGTAGACGGGCGGCTCGCGGTGCAGGAGCGTGCGGGCCTGCACCGGGGAGGTGTGGGTGCGCAGCACGACGCCGGACTCGTCGCCCTGGACGCCCTTGGGGCCCTGAACGAAGAACGTGTCCTGCATCTGGCGCGCCGGGTGGTCGGGCGTGAAGTTGAGGGCGTCGAAGTTGAACCACTCCGCCTCGACCTCGGGACCCTCGGCGACCTCGTACCCCATGGCCACGAAGATGTCCGCGATGCGGTCCATCAGCGTGGTCAGGGGGTGCCGGGCGCCGGCGGGGACGCGGTCGTACGGCAGCGTGACGTCCACCGCCTCCTCGACCAGCACGCGCTCGTCGCGCTCCGCTTCGAGCTCGACCGTGCGGGCCCCGAAGGCCTTGTTCACGGCGCCGCGGGCCTGTCCGACGCGCTTGCCCGCCTCGGCCTTGGCCTGGGGCGGCAGCGCGCCGATCTCGCGGTTGGCGAGGGCGAGGGGCGAGCGGTCGCCCATGTGCGCCGTCTTCGCCTCGCGCAGCGCGTCGAGGTCGCCTGCGTCGGCGAAGGCGGCGAGCGCCTCGTCCCGCATGCGCTCGATCTCTTCCGGTTTCAGTGCCTCGACCTCAACAGGGTCGTACGACTTGTTCGGTGCCGACATCTCTTCCCGTACTTCCGATGGGCTGGCTGGAGGTCCCCGCCCGGCCGTGGTCCTGGCGGACCGCGTCAGGCTCGTCACAGGGACGCAAAGGTGCCAAAGGACGAGTCTACGGGCCGCGCGGGGTGAAGGAGCCCGTGGGCCGCCTGGCGAGACTCTCGTGCGGTGGCTACGAGAGATAGGCCGGGGCGCCCACGGGCAGGGTAAATCGGAACTCTGCGCCGCCGCCGGGGCCGCGCCCGACCGTGATGGTGCCGCCGTGCGCCTCGACGATGCCCTTGACGATGTAGAGGCCCAGGCCGGTGCCGCCGCGCTTGCTCCCCCGCCAGAAGCGGGTGAAGACGCGGCCCATCGATTCCTCGGGGATGCCGGGGCCTTCGTCGGTCACGGTGACGGCCGTTCCCTTCACGGGGGTCTCTGCGTGCTGGATCAAGGCGGGTGCCACCTCGATGGTGACGGTTCCCTCGCCGTGGCGCACGGCATTTTCGAGCAGGTTGCCGAGGACCTGGTCGACCTTGTCGGGGTCGGCCCACAGGTCGGGCAGCGGGCGCCGGATCCGGACGAGGAACCGCTCGGGGGCCTGGCCGTTCGCCGTGAGCGCCTGGACGTGCCGGCCGACGGCGGTGGCGATGTCCACGGGCTGTCGGCGCAGCTCGAGGCGTCCGGAGTCGATCCGGGAGATGTCGAGCAGCTCGGCGATCAGGCGGGTGACGCGGTTGGCGTCGGCGTCGACGGTCTCCAGCATCAGGCGCTTCTGGTCGTCGGTGAACCGCTCCCACTTGGCCAGCAGGGTGGCGGTGAAGCCCTTGACGGAGGTCAGGGGCGAGCGGAGCTCGTGGGCGACCGTGGCGATCAGCTCGGCGTGGCTGCGCTCGGTGCGGCGCCGGGCCTCGGTGCCGCGCAGGGTCACCACGAGGCGGCGGACGGGCCCGGTGGGGTGGTCGCGGACGTAGCGGGCGGAGACCAGCACTTCGCGGCCGCCGGGGAGCAGCAGATTGCGCTCGGGCTGGCCGCGGCGGGTGGCCAGTCCCCCGTACGGGTCGGTCAGCGCCCACCAGCGGCGGCCGTCGAGGTCCTCGAGGGGCAGGGCGCTCTCGATGCGGGCGCCGAGAGCGTCGCCGGGAGCGACGGCCGTGATCCGCGCGGCGGCCCGGTTGAAGCAGACGACGTGTCCGGTGTGGTCGGCGACGACGAGCCCGTCGGGGAGCTCGTCGGGGTCGACCGTGCCCAGTGCCGCGAAGGCAGCGGCCGTGGCCGCTGCGGGCACGGGCTGCGCGGGAACGGCCCCGGCGAGCTCCCCGACGGGCTCGTGCACCTGCGGCGAGCTGTTCGTACCGACGGTCATGTCCCCGTACCCCACATCTCCGAGTAGCGCAGTGGGCCCCCGGGCCGCCACATTACTAGCTGGGGGTCACGGAGCGGCACCCTCCGGGCGCCCGCTGTGCACGCGCGGAGGCGTACAGGCACACCGCGGCCGCGGTGGCCAGGTTGAGGCTCTCGGCCTTGCCGTGGATGGGGACGCGCACGACGGCGTCGGCCAGGGCCCGGGTCTCCTCCGGCAGACCCCAGGCCTCGTTGCCGAACACCCAGGCCGTGGGCCCGCCCATGGTGCCCGCGTCGAGCTCGGCGTCCAGGTCGTCGGTGCCCGCTCCGTCGGCGGCGAGGATGCGCACGCCGGCGGCGCGCAGCCCGGCCACGGCCTGCTCGACGGGGACGCCCACGGCCACCGGCAGGTGGAAGAGGGAGCCCACGGAGGCGCGTACGGACTTGGGGTTGTACAGGTCCACGGAGGCGTCGGTGAGGATCACGGCGTCGGCGCCGGCGGCGTCGGCGCAGCGCAGCACGGTGCCGGCGTTCCCGGGGTCGCGCACGTGCGCGAGGACGGCGACGAGCTTGGGCCGGGCGGCGAGGACGTCCTCGAAGGACGTGTCGAGGAAGCGGCAGACGCCGACCAGGCCCTGCGGGGTGACGGTCTGGGAGACCTCGGCGAGCACCTCGTCGGAGGCGTAGTGGACCCGGGCGCCCGTGGCCCGCGCCGCGTCGACGATGCCGGCGTACCGTTCGGCGGCCTCGACGGTCGCGAACAGCTCGATCAGGGTCGCGCCCTCGTCCCCGCGGTGCTCGACGGCCTCGCGGACGGCCTGCGGGCCCTCGGCGATGAAGCGGCGCTCCTTGGTGCGGAAGTTGCGGCGGGCCAGTCGCCTGGCTGCGGCCACCCGGGGCGAACGGGGGGAGATCGGCTCGGCGGGGGTGGACATGGTTCGGCGGCTCGCTTCCGTACGTACAGCGGGTACAGCGGGGTGCTCAACGCACCGGACCCGCAGGCTCTGGGCCTGCGGGTCCGGGCTTCAGCTCAGGGGAGCTGAGAAGGTCGGTGCCTGGATCAGGCAGCGGCCTTCGGGGCGTTCACGTCGGCCGGGAGGGCCTTCTGCGCGACCTCGACCAGCGCGGCGAACGCGTTGCTGTCGTTGACGGCCAGCTCGGCGAGGATCTTGCGGTCCACCTCGATGTTGGCGGCCTTCAGACCCTGGATGAGGCGGTTGTACGTCATGCCGTTCTGGCGGGCAGCGGCGTTGATGCGCTGGATCCACAGCTGACGGAAGTCGCCCTTGCGCTTCTTGCGGTCGTTGAAGTTGTAGACCAGCGAGTGGGTGACCTGCTCCTTGGCCTTGCGGTACAGGCGCGAACGCTGACCGCGGTAGCCGGAGGCCGCCTCGAGGATCGCCCGGCGCTTCTTGTGGGCGTTTACTGCCCGCTTGACGCGTGCCACTTGTTAACTCCTTGTAGCGGGGCCGTGGTTGTCTTCACACGGCCCGAAATTCGAATGGGTCCCGGTCTCGACGTCACCGCTCCCGGCAGGGGAGCGGAAGGACGTCACTTGCCGAGAAGCTTCTTGATCTTCGCGGCGTCGCCCGGGGCCATCTCGGCGTTGCCGGTGAGGCGACGCGTCAGCTTGGACGACTTGTGCTCGAGCAGGTGGCGCTTGCCGGCGCGCTCACGGAGCACCTTGCCGGAGCCGGTGATCTTGAAGCGCTTCTTGGAACCGCTGTGCGTCTTGTTCTTCGGCATGGCGCCGTTGTCTCCTCGTCGGTGGCGCTCCCGCCGGTCCGGGCTGGACCGGTGACCGGGAGCGTCAGTTGTGTCGGTTGATCCGGGGCAGGCTGCTCCGGAATCAGGCCTCGGCGGGTTCCTCAGCAGCAGCCGCGTCCACGTCGGCGTCCGCGTTCTCGACGGAAGCGTCCGTGGTGGCGGGCTGGCCCGTGCGCTCGGCCTTGCGGGCCGCCTGCGCCTCGCGGGCTTCGGCCATCGCCTCGGTCTTCTTCTTGTGCGGACCGAGGACCATGATCATGTTTCGGCCGTCCTGCTTCGGGTTCGACTCGACGAAACCGAGGTCCTGGACGTCCTCCGCCAGACGCTGCAGCAGTCGGTAGCCGAGCTCCGGCCGGGACTGCTCGCGACCACGGAACATGATCGTGATCTTGACCTTGTCGCCCTGCTTGAGGAACCGGACGACGTGACCCTTCTTGGTGTCGTAGTCGTGCGGGTCGATCTTCGGCCGGAGCTTCATCTCCTTGATGACCGTGTGCGCCTGGTTCTTGCGCGCCTCACGGGCCTTCATGGCCGACTCGTACTTGAACTTGCCGTAGTCCATGAGCTTGCAGACCGGGGGCCGTGCAGAGGCCGCGACCTCGACCAGGTCCAGGTCGTACTCCTGCGCAAGCTCGAGCGCCTTGGCAAGCGGAACAATCCCGACCTGCTCGCCGCTCGGACCGACAAGTCGCACCTCGGGAACGCGAATCCGGTCGTTGATGCGGGGCTCGGTGCTGATGGATCCTCCTCGGTTGCACCAACGGCTGCCTGGAGGACAGCCGCTTGACGTCTGTGTCATCAGACCAACCGCGTGGGAACATGAAAAATGCCCCGACGGAACACAGGCGGGAGCTCCATGAAAACCGGAACACCGCCGCATGTACCGCGCGGGGCGCAAAATCGGGCCGCGTTCCATCGTCCGTACGGAACGATGGATGCCGCCTGACCGGTGACCCGCCGTCCCGGAGGACGGTCAGGTGGGAGAACGGAGCCTCCACTTGTGGGCCGGGGACGTGAGTCTCCGGCCGGTCGTCACACAAGGTTAGCAGCACGGCGGCGGCGGCGCTAACCAGGCGGCCCCGGGCCGCTTCGTCCGGTTCCGCCCGCCCGGCTTATCGTGTGAGGCATGACTGACGCGACGCCCCCCACCGCCCCCGCGGCCGAGCAGGCCCCGGACGCCCCCGACTACGACGCCATGACCCGCGACATCGCGGACGTGCCCGCGGTCGAGGTGATCACCACGGTGGCCGTGCACCTGCTGAGCGCCGCCGCGGTCAACCTGGGCCTGGACAAGCCGGACTCGGAGCACAAGGACCTCGACGAGGCCCGCAAGCTCATCACGGCGCTGGCCGGCCTGGTCACGGCGAGCGCGACCGAGATCAGCTCCTTCCACGCGGCTCCGCTGCGCGACGGCCTGAAGTCCCTCCAGCTGGCCTTCCGCGAAGCGTCGATCGTCCCGGACGAGCCGGGCCAGGGGCCGGGCGAGAAGTTCACGGGTCCGGTCTTCGCCTGATCCCCGCCGACGGGTGATCCGCTCGCGGTGATCCTGCACACACGGAAAGGGCCCCGGGGTGCGTGCACCCCGGGGCCCTTTCACGTCTCCGGCGCCCGCGGTCAGCGGGCGAACAGCGGCTCGCCGGGGGGCGCGGGCGCACCCGCCGGGAGCAGCGCCAGGTTCAGGCCCCGCACCAGCCGGGCCCGCAGGGTCTCGTCCGCGGCCAGCGCACCGGCCACGCGGCGGGCGGCGGCCGGGGCGTCCGTACCGTCCGCGAGCACGATGGCGAGGACGCCGTCCGCGTCCGGCCCGCCCGGTCCCAGGTGGGCCCGCAGGACGGCGGGCTCCGCGGCCGCGGCCGCCCGTACGGCCGCCGTGACGGCGGGGTCGGCGAGCGGGTCGGTGGAGGTGCGGCCCTCGGCGAGCGCCAGCAGGGCCGGGCCGGTCAGCTGGTACGGCACCGGGCCGGCCAGGTCGAGGACGACCGTGTCGGCCTTCTCGTGGGCGGCGGCGGCCAGCGCCTGGTGCAGGGGTACGGCCACGGGGCGCGCGGCCGGGTCCCACCGGGCCAGCGAGGCCGTGGACGTGAAGGCGGGCAGCGCGCGCCGGCCGCCGGCCGTGAGCGTCGGCACGGCCATGTCGCTGGTCTTCTCGCGCCGCAGCCCGGTCTCCGGGTCCTCCTCGACCTCGCCGAGCACGGCGACGACGGGGACCAACAGCCGTGCGTCCTTGAGGGCGGCGAGGACGTCGGGCTCGGCGGACCTGTCCGCGGCCCACGCGGCGAGAGCCGCGCTCAGCCGGGGGTCGGCGGAGCCGTCGTCGTCGGAGAAACCGGGGTCGGGAATGTTCTTCTGCGCCACAATCACCCGACCCTATCCCCTATCCCCACCCGGTTCCCCCAGTCCCCTGCCCGTCGGCCCCGCCGCCGACGGCGCCCGCCCGCTCCGCTGCGTACCGCCGGCGCTCTTGGCCGCCGTCGCCCTCCCGGCCCTCTCCGCCCTCTTGGCCCTCTCGGCCCTCTCGGCCCTCTTGGCCCTCTCGGCCCTCTCGGCCCTCTTGGCCGCCGCGGCCCCGTCGGCCGAGCGCGAGGCCGGCCGCGAGCAGGGCGACTCCCGCGCCGCCCGCCGCGAGGGCGGGCAGCCCGACGCTCTCCTGCGGCGGCCGCGCCGGCTGCGGCCCGGGCCCGAAGTACCGGCGCGGGTACCCGGCCGGTGCGGGCAGCGGCTGCTCGGGGCTCAGCCGGGCGGCCGCGGCGAGCGCAGCCGCCGGGTCGACCAGGCCGTGGCCGCGGGCGTCGTCGCGGCCGCCCGCGGGGGCGTCCCGGGCGGTGTCCGCGAGCAGCGTCTTGATCTGCGCGGGCGACAGTCGCGAGTGGGCGGCGCGTACGAGCGCCACCGCGCCGGAGACGAAGGCGGCCGCGGCGCTGGTGCCCCAGCCTTCGTAGTAGCTGCGGTCGGGGTCGGCGATGACGATGTCGACGCCGGGGGCGCTGACGGTCGCGTACCAGTGCCGGGTGGAGAAGGGGGCCTTGGTGTCCCGGCGGTCCACGGCCGTGACGGCGATCACCCCCGGGTAGGCGGCGGGATAGGAGACGCGGTCGCCCTGCTGTCCGCCGTTGCCCGCGGAGGCGACGACGGCGATGCCCTTGCCCAGGGCGTACTGGATGGCCTCGTCCTCGGCCGCCTCGTGGTGGGCGGACTCGCTGTCGTCGCCGAGGGAGAGGTTGATCACGTCGGCGCCGTGGTCGGCGGCCCAGCGGATGCCCTGGGCGAGTGCGCCGCCCTTGTCCTTGCGGGCCTTGGCCCGGCCGGGGTCGCCCTCCTCCAGGATCACGCGGACGGGGAGGATCCGGGCCCCGGGGGCGATGCCGAGTACGCCCTTGCCGCGGCCCGGGCCGTGGCCGCGGCCGGCGATGATCCCGGCCATGGCGGTGCCGTGCCGGGCCCAGGCCCGGTCTCCGCGGCCGGCGCCGAAGCCGACCATGTCCTTGCCGTCCAGTACCCGGCCGCGCAGGTCGGGGTGGGTGGGGTCGACTCCGGTGTCGAGCACGGCGACGGTGACGCCGGCGCCGTCGGTGGTCTGCCACGCCTCGTACGCGTGCAGGGCGGCCAGCGCCCACTGGCGGTCGCGGATGCCGTCGGCGGCGGCGGGTGCGGCGCCGGCGGCGGCCGTGGCGGAGGTGGCGAGGCCGAGGACGAGGGCGAACGACAGGCAGCGGCGGGCGCGGGTCACCGGGCGGCCCCCGGGGCCGGGGCGGGGCCGGCCGCCGCGATCCGGCGCAGGGAGCGCTCGACGCGGTCGGCGACGGCCTGGGCCTCGTGGCCGAGGCCGGCCTGGGCGGCGGGGCTGGTGTCCTTGGGTGCGGTGGCCGAGGCGGCGGGGCGCGGGCGGTCCACCGCACGGCCGTCGGCGAAGCCGGACACGGCGTAGACGACGACGGGTGCGTCGGGGAGCACGGACACGGCCCAGCTCGCGCGCTGCCGGTCGGCGATGCCGTAGGCGGCGGGCGGGGGTGCGGTCGGTTCGAATCCGGTGCGCAGGGCGGTCATGGCCGGGGCGGCGGCGGGGGTGAAGACCATGCCGACGCTGACGACGGAGCTGCGGGTGGCGTCGGTGTAGGTGGCGCGCAGCAGCCGGGTGCAGCCGACGGGCGTGAGGGCGGCGGACCAGACGGCGCCGAGCGGGGCGCAGCGGTCGTCGGGGGCCACGGCGGTCCGGGTCCACCTGCGGTCGGCGCTGCCGGGTCCGGCGCCGTCGCCCTGGAGGAGGGGCGGGAAGAGGGTGTCGACGGGCTGGTCGCGCCAGAGGGACGCGGCGCGGGTGTAGGCGGCCCGGTCGGCGGGCAGCTCGTGCGCCTTGCGGGCGGCCCAGGTGCCGCCGACGGCGCCCACGGCACCGACGACGAGTCCGCTGCCGAGGATCCAGCACGCGGCGGCGGCGAGGCGGGGGCCGCGCGGGCGGGGTGCGGCGGCCGTCGCGGGCGCAGGTGCGGGCGAGTGCGGCGCGGGGGGCCGGGGAGGCGTCGGTGGCGCGGGTGTGTCCTGACCGACCGTCATGCGCATCCGCCCCCGTTCCGTACCGCGCGTGTACGCCGCGTACTTTACGGGGCCGGGCCGGGGCCGCGCCTCCCCCCGCGGCTGGGGCCCGGGACGGCAGGGCCGGGCGGCGGGCCGGGGCCGTACGCCTCTACCCACGGGTAGCGGGATCTGGCACGCTGCGCGCATGACTACCCCCGCCGCCGACCGGGCCCGTTACGACCGGGCCACCGCCCATCTCGACGCTCCGCTCGCGATCGTCGACCTGGAGGCGTTCGACGCCAATGCCGACGACCTGGTGCGGCGGGCCGGCGGCAAGCCGGTCCGGGTCGCGAGCAAGTCCGTGCGGTGCCGGGCCCTGCTGGAGCGGGTCCTGGCGCGCGAGGGCTTCGCGGGGATCATGTCGTACACGCTGGCGGAGTCGCTCTGGCTGGCCCGGTCGGGGTTCGACGACGTCCTGCTCGCCTATCCGTCCGCCGACCGCGCGTCCTTCGCCGAGCTCGCCGCCGATCCCAAGCTCGCCGCCGCGGTGACGGTGATGGTGGACGACCCTGCGCAGCTGGAGCTGATCGACGGGGCTCGGGCGGGCGGGCAGGAGGAGGTCCGCGTCTGCCTGGAGCTGGACACCGCGCTGCACCTGCTGGGCGGGCGGGTCCGGGTGGGCGCGCGCCGCTCGCCGCTGCGCGAGCCGGAGCGGGTGGCCGAGCTGGCGCGCGCGGTGGACCGGCGGCCCGGCTTCCGGGTGGTGGGGCTGATGGCGTACGAGGGGCACGTGGCGGGGGTCGGCGACGCGGTCGCCGGGCGTCCGCTGCGTTCCCGGGCGATCCGTGTGATGCAGGCGGCCGCCCGGCGGGAGCTGGCGGCCCGGCGGGCGGAGACGGTCCGGGCCGTGCGGGCGGCCGTGGGCTCGCTGGAGTTCGTCAACGGCGGCGGGACGGGGAGCGTGCAGCACACGGCGGCGGAGGACGCGGTGACGGAGATCGCCGCCGGGTCGGGGCTGTACGTGCCGCGGCTGTTCGACAACTACACCTCGTTCCGGGGCCGCCCGGCGGCGCTGTTCGCGCAGCCGGTGGTGCGGCGTCCCGGGGTGGGGGTGGTGACGGTGCTCGGGGGCGGCTACCCGGCCTCCGGGGCCGCGGGCGCGGACCGGCTGCCGGTGCCGTACCTGCCGCAGGGGCTGCGGTACGACCCGCAGGAGGGGGCGGGCGAGGTGCAGACCCCGCTCCTGGGGTCCCCGGCCGACGACCTGCTGATCGGCGACCGGGTGTGGTTCCGCCACGCGAAGGCGGGCGAGCTGTGCGAGCGGTTCGACGCGCTGCACCTGGTGGAGGGGGACCGGGTCACGGAGACGGTCCCGACCTACCGGGGCGAGGGCCGCACCTTCCTCTAGGCACGGCCTGACGGAAGGCCCCGGGAGGCCGGGGCGGCGGTCAGAAGACGGTGTCGTGCTGGTCGGGGACGGTGCTGCCGTCCCCGCGGCGCACCGGGCCCGGGGTGCCGTCGGCGCCGGTGTAGCCGGTGGTGGCGCAGGGGTACGGCGCGGTCTTGCGCGGCTTCGGCTCGATGAACATCGGGTTGACGATCCAGCGGCCGTCGCCGTTGTCGTACGCCCGGCACATCAGCTCGTTCTTGTTGCGGTTGACGACGAGCCGCAGGGCGGTCGCGTCGCGCAGGAACGACACGTCGGTGTCGGAGTCGCCCGCGGCGAACACCGGGCGGCGGGCGGGCGGCTGGACCCGCTCGGCGGCCGCGCCGCGCAGGCCGTAGACCTCCTGGTTGATCCAGCAGCGCTTGCCGTCGATGTACGTGATCACCGTGTCCCGGCCGTCGCGCACGGTGCCGCAGCCGCGCAGGCGCGAGGTGTACGTGCCGCGGTACGAGGTGACGTTGCGGATGCCCATGACGCGGTCGGCGCGGATGCCGGCGCCCTCGGCCCACACCTCGACCACGGGTTGCGGGGAGGCGGAGCTGATCCACACGTCGAACCCGGCCTCGTGCAGGGCTCGTACGAGGTCCTTCTGCTGGTCGTAGTAGCGCACCCAGCCGGTGACGGAGCCGCTGCCGACCCGCTGCTTCGCGCCGACGGGCGCGGTGAGGTTCTCGGTGCGCGCGGCGGCGGCGAAGCCCCGTATCTGGCGGGCGGTCCAGCCGTGCAGGAGCTGGGCGAGCCAGGCGTAGCCGGGTTCGGTGGTGCGGCGGTTCCAGCCGGCGAAGGCCGGGGCGCCGGTGCGGGTGGCGCCGGTGCCGTAGACGGCGGCGATCTCGTCGGCGCAGGGGGCGCCGGCGGGGGTGCCGGTGGGCAGCGGGGCGCCGGGCCGGGCGAGCGGGTCGCAGGCGGCGGCGAGGGCTTGGGCGGCGGGCGCGGTGAGGTGGCGGCTGGTGGCGGTCCAGTCGCCGCCGGCGGGCCGCCGGATCCGGCCGTTGCGCAGCATCCAGAACAGCGTGGCGTCGCCGACGTCGTTCTTGACGACGGTGTTGTCCCAGTCGAAGACCGCGACGGGCCGGGGGCGGGCGGGCCGGTGGGGGGTGCAGCGGCCGTAGGTGTCGATCAGCTGCTGGAGCCGGGCGCGGTTGTCTCCGTACCAGCCGCCGGAGAGCCGGGGGGTGGTGGCGCAGGTGTCGGCGGGGCGGGCGGCCTGGGCGGGGGGCGCGGTGAGGAGCCCGGCGGTGGTCGCCGCGACGAGGGCGAGGGCGGCGGGCCACCGGGGGGACGCGGGGGACGTGCGCTGAGCGTGCATCGTGCTCCTTCTCGGCTGACTGGCCGGGGGACGTGCCGGGGGACCTGTCGGGGGACTTGCCGGTCTGGCCGGCGCTTCGGCAAGCGGACAGCCGGGCGTCGTGGGGAGACGCCCGGCTGTCCTGTGGGGGTGGCGGTGGCCTGCGGGGTGGAGGCGACGAGCGGCGGCCTACAGGGGCGTGACGTACGCGCCGGAGATCCCGCCGTCGACGAGGAAGTCGGTGGCGTTGATGAAGGAGGAGTCGTCGCTGGCGAGGAAGGCGACGGCGGCGGCGATCTCGGTCGGCTCGGCGAAGCGGCCGAGGGGGATGTGGACGAGGCGGCGGGCCGCGCGCTCGGGGTCCTTCGCGAAGAGCTCCTGGAGCAGCGGGGTGTTCACGGGCCCGGGGCACAGGGCGTTGACGCGGATGCCCTCGCGGGCGAACTGCACGCCGAGTTCGCGGGACATGGCGAGCACGCCGCCCTTGGAGGCGGTGTAGGAGATCTGGGAGGTGGCGGCGCCCATGATCGCCACGAAGGACGCGGTGTTGATGATGGAGCCGCGGCCCTGGCGCTGCATGTAGGGCAGGGCGGCCTTGCAGCACAGGTAGACGGAGGTGAGGTTGACGTCCTGGACGCGCTTCCAGGCCTCCAGGCCGGTGGTGAGGATCGAGTCGTCGTCGGGCGGGGAGATGCCGGCGTTGTTGAAGGCGATGTCGACGGAGCCGTAGGTGTCGAAGGCGACCTTGAAGAGGTTCTCGACCTCGTCGGGCGAGGTGACGTCGACCTTGACGAAGGTGCCGCCGACCTCCTCGGCCGCGGCCTTGCCCGCGGTCTCGTCGATGTCGCCGCAGACGACGTTGGCGCCCTCGGAGGCGAGGCGGCGCGCGGTGGCCAGGCCGATGCCGCTGCCGGCACCGGTGATGACGGCGGTACGGCCGACCAGGCGGCGGCAGACGGTCTCGGCGGTTGCTTCGGTGCTCATGGGTGCTAGGCCTCCGTGCTGATGAAGACGTTCTTGGTTTCGGTGAATGCGGTGAGGGCGTCGGGGCCCAGTTCGCGGCCGAGGCCGGACTGCTTGAAGCCGCCGAAGGGGGTCCAGTAGCGGACGCTGCTGTGGGAGTTGACGGAGAGGTTGCCGGCGGCGACGGCGCGCGAGACCCGCAGGGCGCGGCCGACGTCGCGGGTCCAGAGGGAGCCGGAGAGCCCGTACTCGGTGGCGTTGGCCAGCCGTACGGCCTCCTCCTCGTCCTCGAAGGGCAGGAGGACGGCGACGGGGCCGAAGACCTCCTCCGCGGCGACGGGTGCGGCGGGGTCGGCGCCGGTCACCAGCGTCGGCGGGTACCAGAAGCCGGGGCCGTCGGGGGCACTGCCGCGTACCACTGCAAGGTCATCGGTGACATATGACCGTACGCGGTCCCGTTGCGCCCGGGAGATCAGCGGGCCCATCTGGGTGTTCTCGTCGGCGGGGTCCCCGACCACGACCTCCTTGAGCGCCGGCTCGACCAGCTCCAGGAAGCGGTCGTACACGGACCGCTGGACGAGGATCCGGGTGCGGGCGCAGCAGTCCTGGCCGGTGTTGTCGAGGAAGGCCATCGGGGCGGCGGCCGCCGCCGCCTCGACGTCCGCGTCGGCGAAGACGATGTTGGGGCTCTTGCCGCCGAGTTCGAGGGTGACCCGCTTCACCCGGTCCGCGCACTTGGCCATGATCTGCTTACCGACCCGGGTGGAACCGGTGAAGACGATCTTCGCGACGCCCGGGTGCTCGACCAGGGCGTCGCCGGCGACCGGCCCGGTGCCCGGGAGGACCTGGAAGAGGTGCTCGGGCAGCCCTGCCTCCAGGGCGAGGGCGGCGAGGCGCAGTGCGGTGAGCGGGGTGGTCTCGGCGGGCTTGAGGATGACGGCGTTGCCCGCGGCGAGGGCGGGGGCGGTGCCCCAGGCGGCGATGGGCATCGGGAAGTTCCACGGGGCGATCACGCCGATGACGCCGAGGGGTTCGAGGAAGGTGACGTCGAGGCCGCCGGGCACCGGGATCTGGCGGCCGGAGAGCCGCTCCACTCCCCCCGCGGAGAACTCCAGCAGGTCGCGGACGTTGCCCGCCTCCCAGCGGGCGTTGCCGAGGGTGTGGCCTGCCTCGCGGACCTCCAGCAGGGCCAGTTCCTCCAGGTGCCCGTCGACGGCGTCGGCGAAGCGGCGCAGCAGCCGTGCCCGGTCGGCGGGGGCGGCCGCGGCCCAGAGCCGCTGGGCCGCGGCGGCGCGTGCGACGGCGGCGTCCACGTCGGCGCGGCCGGCGGCGGGGACGGTGGCGACGACCTCCTCGGTGGCCGGGTTGAGCACGGTCAGTTCGGTGGGCTCATGCCCTTGCTCGGGTGACACCTGATGCCTCACATGCGTTCGAAGGAGCGGCGCAGTTCCCAGTCGGTCACCGCGGAGTCGAAGGCGTCGAGCTCGACGCGGGCCATGTTGCGGTAGTGGGCCACCACCTCGGGGCCGAACGCCGCCTTGGCGATGGCGCTGTTCTCCCAGAGTTCGGCCGCCTCCCGGAGCGAGCCGGGGACGTGCTCGTAGTCGCCGGTGTAGGCGTTGCCCGCGCAGGGCTCGGGCAGCTCCAGCCGGTTCTCGATGCCGTACAGCCCGGCCGCGACGAGTCCGGCGACGGCGAGGTACGGGTTGACGTCGCCGCCGGGGAGGCGGTTCTCGAAGCGCGTCGAGCGGCCGTGGCCGACCACGCGCAGGGCACAGGTGCGGTTGTCGGCTCCCCAGGCGACGGCCGTGGGGGCGAAGGATCCCGGCCGGAAACGCTTGTACGAGTTGATGTTCGGGGCGTAGAGAAGGGAGAACTCGCGCAGGGCGGCCAGCTGTCCGGCGAGGAAGTGCCGCATGACCGGTGACATGGCATGCGGTTCCGGTCCCTCGCCCGCCATGGCGTTGCGGCCCTCGGCGTCGGCGAGAGAGAGGTGGATGTGGCAGGAGTTGCCCTCGCGCGCGTCGTACTTGGCCATGAAGGTGAGCGAGACGCCTTCCTGGGAGGCGATCTCCTTGGCACCGGTCTTGTAGACGGAGTGCTGGTCGCAGGTGACGAGGGCCTCGTCGTAGCGGAAGACGATCTCGTGCTGGCCGAGGTTGCACTCGCCCTTGGCCGACTCCACGGTGAGCCCGGCGGCCGCCATCTCGTTGCGGATCCGCCGCAGCAGCGGCTCGACCCGCCCGGTGGCGAGCACGGAGTAGTCGGCGTTGTACTGGTTGGCCGGGGTCAGGCCGCGGTAGCCGGCGTCCCAGGCCTGCTCGTAGGTGTCCTTGAAGACGATGAACTCGAGCTCGGTGCCGACCTGGGCGGTGTAGCCGTGCTCGGCGAGGCGCTCCAGCTGGCGCCGCAGGATCTGGCGGGGCGCGGCGACCACCGGTGTGCCGTCGTTCCAGGCCAGGTCGGCCATGACCATGGCGGTGCCGTCGTTCCACGGCACGCGGCGCAGGGTGGACAGGTCGGGGTGCATGGCGAAGTCGCCGTACCCCCGGTCCCAGGAGGACATCTCGTACCCGTCGACGGTGTTCATGTCGGCGTCGACGGCGAGCAGGTAGTTGCAGCCCTCCGTGCCGTGGGCGAGGACGTCGTCGAGGAAGAACTGTGCGGCGAACCGCTTGCCCTGGAGCCGCCCCTGCATGTCGGGGAAAGCCAGGACGACTGTGTCGATCTCGCCGCTCGCGACGAGGGAGCGGAGCTCCTCCGTACCGAGCGGCGGTGTGCGGTCTACCACGGGATCTTCTCCTTCGGTGCGCCGAGAAGCCATAAGGTATGGGGAACAACCATTGCTTGGGAAGAGGGAAATCCGACGTGGTGAGCGAAAGCGTGAACGGCGGGGGCACGGACCGGCTGAATCCCGTCCTGCGACAGGTGCGCGCGGGCAACGGTTTCGAAGAGGCGCTGGAGCAGATCCTCCAGGTGGTCCGGCTCGGACTGGTGCCCGGCGGCGAACGGCTCCCCCCGGAACGCGAACTGGCCGAACGCATGGGAATCAGCCGCGTCACCCTCCGGGAGGTGCTGAAGGTACTCCAGGACCAGGGCCTGGTGGAGAGCAGGCGCGGCCGGTACGGCGGAACGTTCGTCCTGCCGCGCCCCGACACCCCGGCCGGCGGCGCCGAGGCCGAGCTGCGCCGGCGGGTCGCGGGCGTGGACATCGAGGACGCACTGCGCTTCCGCGAGGTGCTGGAGGTCGGCGCGGCCGGGCTCTGCGCGGCCCAGGGGCTGACCGGGCCGGACGCGGACCGGCTGCGCGACGCGCTCCAGGCCACGCACGACGCCCCGCTGTCCGACTACCGCCGCCGCGACACCCTGCTGCACCTGACCCTCGCCGAACTCTCCGGCTCCGCCACCCTCACGGCGCAGTACGCGGCCGTCCGGGCGACCGTCAACGACCTGCTGGACTGCATCCCGCTGCTGGTGCGCAACCTGGAGCACTCCCAGCAGCAGCACGCGGTGCTGGTCGAGGCGGTGCTGGAGCGCGATCCCGACGCGGCCCGCGAGGTGATGCGCGAGCACTGCTGCGGCACGGCGGCGCTGCTGCGCGGCTTCCTCGCGTGAGGCGTCCGTAACAGCCGTTTAACGCAGGGGGCTTGCGCATGGCCGGATCCGACCGCAAAGGTGTGCGCCTAAACCATTGCCCGGGTCTTCGGTCTCCCCCCGCGACCCCGGGCATCCCCTGGGCAGTCCCGAGGCAGGAGCGCACATGGCGGACTACGCCGAGAACGCCGAGAACGCCACGACCGCAGCAGGCACGGCACCCGTGCCGGCCCCCGCATCCGCATCCGTATCCGCACCCGCATCGCCTTCCGCACCACCGGAGTCCGACGCGGCCTATCTGGAACGCCGCACCCTGCGCCGGGGCAGCGCCGGCTGGCTGCTGCTCACCGGCCTCGGCGTCGCCTACGTCGTATCGGGCGACTTCTCGGGCTGGAACCTCGGCCTGGAGAAGGGCGGCTTCGGCGGCCTGGCCATCGCCACCGTGCTCATGGGCGCCATGTACGCCTGCCTCGTCTTCTCCCTCGCCGAGCTCTCCGCGATCCTGCCGACGGCGGGCGGCGGCTACGGCTTCGCCCGGCGCGCGCTCGGACCCTGGGGCGGCTTCCTGACCGGCACCGCCATCCTCATCGAATACGTCCTCGCCCCGGCGGCGATCGTCATCTTCATCGGCGACTACGTCGAGTCCCTCAAGCTGTTCGGCCTGACCTCCGGCTGGCCCGTCTACCTGGCCTGCTTCGTGATCTTCATCGGGATCCACCTGTGGGGCGTCGGCGAGGCACTGCGCTTCAGCCTCGTCGTGACGGCCATAGCCGTCGCCGCGCTGCTGATCTTCGCGGTGGGGGCGTTCACGGAGTTCGACGCCTCCGGCCTGAACGACATCCCGGTCGACCCCTCCGCCGCAGGGGCCGGTTCCTGGCTGCCGTTCGGGGTGCTCGGCATCTGGGCGGCGTTCCCCTTCGCCATGTGGTTCTTCCTCGGCGTCGAGGGCGTGCCGCTGGCCGCCGAGGAGGCCACGGACCCGGTGCGCTCGATGCCGCGGGCCCTGTCCTGGTCGATGGGCGTCCTCGTGCTGCTCGCGGTGCTGACCTTCCTCGCGGCGACCGGCGCCCAGGGCGCGGACGCCGTCAAGTCGGCCGGCAACCCGCTGGTCGTGGCCCTCGAAGGGGACGGCGGCCCGACCGGGCTGAGCCGGTTCGTCAACTACGCCGGCCTGGCCGGGCTCGTGGCCTCGTTCTTCTCGCTCATCTACGCCGGCTCCCGCCAGCTGTTCGCCCTGTCCCGGGCGGGCTACCTGCCCCGGTTCCTGTCCCTGACCAGCAGCCGCAAGGCCCCGTACCTGGGCCTGCTGATCCCCGGCGCGATCGCCTTCACGCTCGCCGCCGTCACCGGCAACGGCGCCCGGATGCTCAACATCGCCGTCTTCGGGGCGACGATCTCGTACGCACTGATGGCGCTCTCGCACATCGTGCTGCGGCGGCGCGAGCCCGGACTGGCGCGTCCGTACCGCACCCCGGGCGGCATCCTGACCTCGTCGGCGGCGTTCGTCCTGGCCCTGTCGGCGCTCGTCGCCACCTTCCTGGTGGACAAGGACGCCGCATTCATCGCACTCGCCGTGTACGCCGTCGCACTCGCCTACTTCGCGTTCTACAGTCGGCACCGGCTGGTGGCAGGCGCGCCCGAGGAAGAGTTCGCGGCCCTGGCGGCGGCCGAGGCCGAGCTCGCCCGCGACTGATCCCGTACCGCCCGTTCCCGTACACCGTCACCCCGGAGGTTCCCGCCGTGCCCAGGCCGCTCATCGGCATCACCACCTACCTGGAGGAATCCACCCGCTACGGCCCCTGGGACATCCCGGCGGCCCTCGCACCCTCCGGGTACCACGAGTACGTCCAGGCGTCCGGCGGCACGGCCGTGCTGCTGCCGCCCGACGACCCGGAGGTGGCGGCCGGGGTGGTGGCCCGGCTGGACGGCCTGGTCATCGCCGGCGGCCCGGACGTGGAGCCGGCCCGGTACGGCGCGGCCCGCGACCCCCGTACGGGGTCGCCGGCGGCCGAGCGGGACGCCTGGGAGCTGGCCCTGGTCCGGGCCGCCCTGGACCACGGCGCCATCCCCCTGCTGGGCATCTGCCGGGGCATGCAGGTGCTGAACGTCGCTCTGGGCGGCACCCTCGTCCAGCACATCGACGGGCACGCCGAGGCCCCGGGCGTGATGTCCCTGCACCGGGTCCGGCCGGTGCCGGACACCCGGTACGGGACGCTGGCCCCCGAGGAGACCGACGTGCCGACGTACCACCACCAGGCCGTGGACCGGCTCGGCGAGGGGCTGGTCGTCTCCGCGTGGGCCACGGACGGGACGGTCGAGGCCGTCGAGCTCCCCGGCGAGCAGTGGGTGCTGGGCGTCCAGTGGCACCCGGAGCGCGGGACGGACACGCGCGTGATGCGCTCCCTGGTCGCGGCGGTCCGCGAGCCCGTACCGGTGGGCTGACCGTACGGCCCGGGACCGGTGCGCCCCTGCCCCGGTCCCGGGCCGCACCGGTCGCAGCCCTGCCGGCCGGCCGCCAGGCCGCCGATCGGGCAGGCGATCGGGCAGGCGATCGGGCAAGACGCTCGGGAAACGCACTCGGGCGGGACGCTCAGGCAAGGCCCTCAGGCAGGGGTGCGCGTGAGGGACAGCAGGTCGCGGGCCGGGCCCGCGGGGCGGGAGGCCGCCGGCCACACCGCCCTCAGCGCACGCCGCAGCGGCGCCCCGGCCACCGGGACCGCCACCAGCTGGCGCGCCGCCAGCTCGGCGCCCAGCGCCAGTTCGCTCAGCACGCACGGCCCGGCCCCGCCGACGGCCGCCGCCTTCACCGCCGTCGTGGAGGCCAGCTCCAGCAGCGGCGCGGCCAGGCCCCCGTGCGCGGCCAGCGCCGCGTCCAGCACCTGGCGCGTTCCCGAGCCCTGTTCCCGCAGGATCAGCGGGGTGGCCGCCACCTCGTCCGCGGGCACGGGCGCCCGGCGCCGCGCCCAGGGGTGCTGCGGGGCCACCGCGACCACCAGCCGGTCGTGCGCGATCACCGCCGAGTCCAGCCCCTCCGGCACGGTCAGGCCCTCCACGAACCCGAGGTCGGCCTCGTGCGCCAGGACGCGTTCCGCCACCGCCGCGGAGTTCCCCGCGTGCAGCGAGACCGCCGTCCCCGGCCGCTCCGCCCGCAGCGCGACCAGCCAGCCGGGCAGCAGGTACTCCGCGATCGTCATGCTCGCCGCGACCCGCAGCCGCGAGTCCCGGCGCCCCCGCAGCGCCTGCGCCGCCGCGTCGAAGGCCTCCGCCGCCTCCACGATCCGCCGCGCCCAGTCCGTGACCAGCGCGCCTTCCGCGGTGAGCGTGGAGCCCCGGGGAGAGCGGTCCACCAGCGCCACCCCCAGCCGCGTCTCCATGGCCCGGATCCGGCTGCTCGCCGCCGGCTGGGTGATGCCCAGCTCCCGCGCCGCGGCCCCCAGGCTGCCCCGGCGGGCCACGGCCAGCAGCAGTTCCAGGGCGCCCAGGTCGGGCACCCGGTGGGCGAGGGGAAGGTCCGGCGGCTCACTGCTCATAAATCCAGTTTATGAGGACATAGGAAGATCACCTCTACTGGGCGGCCGCACCGGGCACGACGCTGGATCCATGGCCACCACCGCTCAGCTCGACGCTCCCGCCCGGACCACCGGGACCCTCCGCACCGCCCCCGGTTCCGCCCCCCTCACGCCCCGGCGCCTGCCGGCCCTGCGGCACCTGGGTCCCAACTGGTACGCCTCCGTCATGGGCACGGCCATCGTCGCCAACGCCGGCGCCTCGCTCCCGTACCAGTTCACCGGCCTGCGGGTGGCCTGCCAGGTGGTCTGGGCGCTGTCGGCCCTCGCGCTCGCCGTGCTCCTCACGGCCCGCGCCGGGCACTGGCTCCACCACCGCGACCAGGCCCGCGCCCACCTCCTCGACCCGGCCGTGGCCCCCTTCTACGGCTGCCTGGCCATGGCGCTGCTGGCCGTCGGCGGCGGCACCCTCATCGTCGGCAAGGACCTCATCGGCCAGGACGCCGCGGTGGCCGTCGACGCCGTGCTGTTCACCGCCGGCACCGCCACCGGCCTGGCCGCCGCCGTGGCCATCCCGTACCTGATGGTCGTGCGGCACGAGGTGGAGGCGGCCTCGGCCAGCCCTGTCTGGCTGCTGCCCGTGGTCGCACCCATGGTCTCGGCCGCCCTCGGCCCGCTGCTCATACCCCACCTGCCCGAGGGGCAGGCCCGGGAGGCCATGCTGCTCGCCTGCTACGCGATGTTCGGGATCAGCCTCCTCGCCACCCTGCTGATGCTGCCCCTGATCTTCGGCCGGCTGATCGTCGGCGGGCCCCTGCCCCTGGCCCTGACCCCGACCCTCTTCCTGGTCCTCGGCCCCATGGGCCAGTCGGTCACCGCCGTGAACCAGCTCGCCGACCAGGCCCCCCTGGCCATCGGCAGCCCCTACGCCGAGGGCCTGAGCGCCTTCGCCGTCGTCTACGGCGTCCCCGTGATCGGCTTCGCCCTGCTGTGGGGCGCCCTGGCCGTCGCGATGGCCGTCCGCGCCGTCCGGTCCGGCATGGGCTTCGCGATGACCTGGTGGGCCTTCACCTTCCCCGTGGGCACCTGCGTCACCGGCGCCGAGGGCCTGGCCCGCCACACCGGCCTGATCGCCTTCCAGTGGCTCGCCGCCGCCCTGTTCGCCGTCCTGGTCACCGCCTGGCTGACCGCCGCCGTCCACACCCTGCGCGGCCTGGCCTGCGGCCGGCTGCTCGCCGCCCCCGCTCAGGCCCGGCCCGCCGCAGCGGTCTGCAGCTCGTAGTCCACGGCGGTCGAGAACGCACCCGCCTCGCCCCGGATCTCCGGCCTGTGGGATCCGGGGCCGAGCAGGTCCCCGCGAGCCGGGCGGTACCGAGGAGCAGGGCCAGGAATCTTGCGGGGCGCATGGTCGGCAGCGTGTGCCGCCGCATTCAGCGGGCCGCCTCCAGGGCTGCCGCCAGCACCGCGGGCGCCTCGACCAGCGAGGGCCCGTACCAGGTCAGATGCCGTCCGCTGACGAGGGCGGCGGGCAGACCGGGGAAGGCCTCCGGACCGTCCGAGGCCGAGAAGGCGTACGGCTCGTCGGGCAGCACCACCAGGTCGCAGCCGGATCCGGCGAGCACCTCCGGAGGCACCCGCGGGTACCGCTCGGCGTGCCGCGCGTACCGGTTGTGCACCCCCAGGCGGGCCAGCAGGTCCCCGGCGAAGGTGTCCCGGCCCAGCACCATCCAGGGCCGCCGCCAGACCGGGACGAACGCCGTCCGCGGCGCCCCCGGCCGCACCGCCGCCCAGGCCGCCTCGGCCTCGTCGAGCCAGCCGGGCCTGCGCAGCCCGCAGCCCCGCACGAGGACCCGGTCCAGCTCGCGGAACGCCTGCGGCAGGTCGCGGATCTCGGTGACGAGGACCTCCAGGCCCGCGGCCCGCAGCGCGGCGAGGTCCGGGGCCCGGTTCTCCTCCTCGTTCGCGATCACGAGGTCGGGGCGCAGCGCGGCGACCGCCCCGAGGTCCGGGTTCTTCGTGCCGCCGATCCGTACGACGTCCAGGCCGGCGGGATGCGTGCACCAGTCGGTGGCTCCGGCGATCAGGCCGGGGGCGGTCTCCTCGACCGCCTCCGTCAGCGACGGCACCAGGGAGACGACCCGCATCAGCGGCCCGGCGGTTCGGCGGTGGCGTCGATGTGGTCGCCGACCGCGACGACGAGGATCCGGGTGTCCTCGGAGGCGGCCCGCCAGCGGTGGCGCACCCCGCCGGACAGGAAGAGCGCATCGCCGCTCTCCAGCCGGTACGCCCGCCCCTCGGCCTCCACCTGGCAGGCCCCGGCGACCACGTACATCAGCTCGTCGTTGCGGTGCTGGTACTCGCGGCCCGCGTCCTGCTCCCCGGTGAACTCCAGAGCGTGCAGCTGGTGGTGCCCGCGGACCAGCGGGCGCACCCCGGCCGGCGCCAGACCGGAATCGTCGTCGGCGCGCACGAGGTCGACGGTGCGCGTGGTGTCGGACGCGGCCAGCAGCTCGACGGCCGTGGTCTCCAGCGCCACGGCGACCCGCTCCAGGGAACGCATGCTGGGCCGGGCCCGCTCGTTCTCTATCTGGCTCAGGAACGGAACCGACAGGCCGCTGCGCGCCGAGACGGCGGCCAGCGTCAGCTGGAGCGCCCGGCGCCGCTTGCGCACGGCCGTACCGACCCGGAGCGGCTCCCTCGCGTCCCGGTCCCGGTCCTTCTGCTTGTCGTCGCGGTCGTCCCTGTCGTCCATGGCGGGGCTGCCCTCCCCTTGTCCGGTCGCACATCGGTGTGCTGTAAGCACCTTACGCAGCTTCCACCCCATGTTTCGCGCCCACGCCCCACCCGGCCACCACCTCGGCCGGTCCGCGCCCCTCGGGGTCGCGGCCGGTGGGCTGACGGTGGCGTGAGGCATCATCGTGACCGTGACGCGACGCCTGATGCTCCTCGACACCGCTTCCCTCTACTACCGCGCGTACTTCGGCGTGCCCGACTCCGTGCGGGCGCCGGACGGGACGCCCGTCAACGCCGTGCGCGGGCTGCTCGACTTCATCGGGCGGCTGGTGCAGGACCACCGGCCCGACGAGCTCGTCGCCTGCATGGACGCCGACTGGCGGCCGCACTGGCGGGTCGAGCTGATCCCGACCTACAAGGCCCACCGGGTGGCCGTCGAGACGGAGAGCGGGCCCGACGAGGAGGAGACGCCCGACACCCTGCTGTCGCAGGTCCCCGTCATCGAGGCCGCGCTCGACGCGTTCGGCATCGCCCGGGTCGGGGTCGCGGGGTACGAGGCCGACGACGTCATCGGCACCCTGACCGCCCGCGCGACCGGGCCGGTGGACATCGTGACCGGGGACCGCGACCTGTACCAGCTGGTCGACGACGCCCGCGGGGTGCGCGTGCTCTACCCCCTCAAGGGCGTCGGCACCCTCCAGCTGACCGACGAGGCCGTGCTGCGGGAGAAGTACGGCGTGGACGGGCCGGGGTACGTCGACCTCGCGCTGCTGCGCGGCGACCCGAGCGACGGGCTGCCGGGCGTCCCGGGCATCGGCGAGAAGACGGCTGCCAAGCTGCTGGACGCGTACGGCAGCCTGGACGGCATCATGGCCGCGGTCGACGACCCGGCGTCCGGGCTGACGCCCTCGCAGCGCAAGAAGCTCGACGGGGCGCGTGCCTACGTGTCCGTCGCCCCGAAGGTGGTCCGGGTCGCCTCCGACGTCCCGCTGCCGCCCTTCGACCCCGCGCTGCCGTCCGCTCCGGCGGACCCCGGGGCCCTCGACGAGCTCGCCCGGCGCTGGGGCCTCGGCGGGGCCGTCGGCCGGCTGCTCACCACTCTCCGGCACTGAAGTGATAACTTAGGTAAGCCTAAGCTATTCACGCCGGACGCGTGTACCGGGGACCAGGGGAGAACGACGTGGCAGAAGGACCCGCCCGCAAGGTCGGCACCGCGCGCGTAGTGCGCACCGAGCAGCTGACGCCGCACATGGTGCGCGTCGTCCTGGGCGGTGAGGAGCTGGCCGGGTTCGACGCGGGCGAGTTCACCGACCACTACATCAAGATCCTCTTCGCGGCCGAGGGCGCCGTCTACCCCGAGCCGTGGGACCTGGAACAGATCCGCGCGGCATTCCCGCGCGAGCAGTGGCCCCGCAACCGTGCGTACACCGTCCGCGCCTGGGACCCGGCGCACCGGGAGATGACCGTCGACTTCGTCGTCCACGGCGACGAGGGCCTCGGCGGCCCGTGGGCGGCCCGCGTCCAGCCCGGCGAGCGGGTGTACTTCCTCGGCCCCGGCGGCGCCTACGCCCCGGACCCGGACGCCGACTGGCACCTGCTCGCCGGCGACGAGAGCGCCCTGCCGGCCATCGCGGCCGCCCTGGAGCGCATCCCGGCCGGAGCCACCGTGCACGCCTTCCTGGAGGTCGCCGGCCCCGAGGAGGAGCAGAAGATCATCACTCCCGACGGGATCACACCGGTGTGGCTGCACCGCGGCGACCGCCCGGTCGGCGAGGCCCTGCTGCGGGCCGTCACCACGCTCGACTTCCCCGACGGCACCCCGCACGTCTTCGTGCACGGCGAGGCGGCCTTCGTCCGGGACCTGCGCCGGCACCTGCGCCTGGATCGCGCCGTCCCGCGCGAGCGCCTGTCGATCTCGGGCTACTGGCGCCTCGGGCAGACCGACGAGGGCTGGCGCTCGATCAAGCGCGACTGGAACGCCGAGGTGGAGGCCGAGCAGGAGGGCTGACCCCCGGCCCACGGCCCGGGGCCCACGGCTCCGGGCTCCCCGGCCCCGCCGCACCCCCGCGGCCCGGAGGCCGCGAACGCCCGTAGGGTGGGGCGGTGAGACGCCGCCCCACCCCACCGCCGTCGCCGCTCCCCCAGCGGAACGGCATCGACCCCGTACGGCTGCGCCTGCCCGCGGACGGCGACTGGCCGACCCTCGGCGCCTACCTCCGCGACCGGTACGCCGACGGGCCCGGCGCCGAGGCCATCGCACGGCTGCTGGACGCCGGGCAGGTCTACGGCGGGCACGGCCGGCCCGTCGGCGCCGCGGACCCGTACACCCCCGGCGCCCACCTGTGGTTCCACCGGGAGCAGGTCCCGGAGGCTCCCGTGCCGTTCCCCGTGGCGGTGCTGTACCGCGACGACCACCTGGTCGTCGCCGACAAGCCGCACTTCCTCGCCACCACCCCCCGCGGCAGCCACGTCACGCAGACCGCGCTCGCCCGGCTGCGCACGGAGCTCGGCCTGCCCGCGCTGAGCCCCGCGCACCGGCTGGACCGGCTGACCGCCGGTCTGGTCATGTTCACCGTGCGGCCCGAGGACCGCGGCGCCTACCAGCGGCTCTTCCAGGACAAGGAGATCCTCAAGGAGTACGAGGCCCTCGCCCCGTACGACCCCGCGCTCGCCGCCACCCTGCCGCGCACCGTCCGCAGCCGCATCGAGAAGGTCCGCGGGGTCATCGCCGCCCGCGAGATCCCCGGCCCGCCCAACAGCGAGAGCCGCATCGAACTCCTCGAGCACCGCGGCGCCCTGGCCCGCTACCGGCTCGTCCCGCGCACCGGCCGCACCCACCAGCTGCGCGTCCACATGAACGCCCTCGGCGTCCCGATCCTCGGCGACCCCGTCTACCCCGAGGTCACCGACCCGGCCCCCGACGACTACCGCGACCCGCTGCAACTGCTCTCACGGCGGCTGGAGTTCACCGACCCGGTCACCGGCCGCGGGCACGTCTTCGAGAGCGCCCGGACCCTGACCGCCTGGCCCGGCTGAACACGGCCCCACACCGGCGACCCGCAGCGCCGCGTCCGCCGCCGACTCCGCGAAGGGCACCAGCGACCGCCGCGGATCCGCGGCACGGATCAGGATCACTCCCTCGACCAGCCCGAACACGAGGTCGCGGCGCAACTCCAGCTCCGCGGCGGGCAGCTGCGCACCGGCCGGGGTCCGGGCCAGCAACCGGCCGTAGGCGTCCTTCAGTTCACCGCGCACGCGGCGGAACCCGGCGAACCGCTCCCCCCGCACCTCCGGCAGCAGGTACAGCGCGCCCGCATTGTGCGGCCCGCCGCACAGCAACAGCACGTCCGCACGGCACAGCTCCCACAGCCGGCGCTCCGCCGGCCGCCCGTCGTCGGCCAGCAGCCGCAGGGCCAGACCGAGCGAAGGCGCCACCGTCGACTCCAGGAGCTCCGCGAGGAGTTCCTCCTTGCCGCCGAAGTAGTGGTACATCGTGGCCTGCCGCATCCCTGCCCGCTCCGCCACCGCCCGCGTGGTCGTCGCGGCGTACCCGCGGACCGTGAACAGCTCGGCCGCCGCCCCGAGAAGCTCCTCCCGGGGCGACAGCCCACTCTGCGGCCGCAGCCGGTCCGCCCTCGGACGCCCGACCCGACGACCTGTAGAACTCATGTCCCGATCGTCGCACAGCACCCCCGGACACGATCATGCCCGGAGAGCACACCACACCGGCCCTGACCTCGGAGGAACGTCCGAACGCGGCTACCCCACCGAGCTGTAGGCGACCACACCGCGCAGCAGCGAGTCCACGGCCTTGCGCGCATTGCGCGCCACCGTGCTGCCGCCCTCGCCGGACGCCGGCGCCGCCGCGGCGATCTGCCCCAGCACGTCGATGACCTGCTTGCACCAGCGCACGAAGTCGCCGGCCGGCATCTCCGCCTCCCGCAGCACCTCGTCCAGGCTCTTGTCCGAGGCCCACTGGTACGCCGCCCACGCGAAGCCGAGGTCCGGCTCACGCTGGCCCACGCCCTCGGCCTGGTTGATCCGGTGCTCCTCCTCCAGGGCGTCCAGCCGGCCCCAGATCCGCACCATCTCGCCCAGCGCGGCCTTCGCCGCACCGCCCGGCACCTTCGGCGCCACCGCATCGTCGGACTGCCGCGCCTCGAACACCAGCGCCGAGACGCACGCGGCCAGTTCGGCGGGGCCGAGCCCCTCCCAGACCCCGGCCCGCAGGCACTCCGACGCCAGCAGGTCCAGCTCGCCGTACAGCCGCGCCAGCCGCCTGCCGTGCGCCGTGACCTCGTCCTCGCGCAGGTAGTCCAGCTCGGTGAGCAGCGCGTGGATCCGGTCGAAGGTACGGGCGATGGTGTTCGTCCGTCCCTCGATCCGGCGCTCCAGCAGCTTCGTGTCGCGCTGGAGGCGGTGGTAGCGCTCGGCCCAGCGCGCGTGGTCCTCGCGCTCGTCGCAGCCGTGGCACGGATGCGCCCTCAACTCTGTGCGCAGGCGCGCGATCTGACGGTCGTCCGCAGCAGCCGCCCGGCCCGGCCGGTGCCGGTCCGGCACGATGTGCCCGGCCTTCGTCCGCAGCGCCGACGCCAGGTCCCGGCGCGACTGCGGGGAGCGCGCGTTGAAGGACTTGGGGATCCGCATCCGCTCCAGCGGCTCCACCGGCACCGGGAAGTCGATCGACGCGAGCCGCTTGACCTGCCGCTCCGCCGTCAGCACCAGCGGGCGCGGGCCCTCCTGGTACTCGTACCCGCGGTGGCCGTTGGACCGCCCGGCCGGCACACCCGGATCCAGCACCAGCGCCAGACCCGCGAACTTGCCCGTCGGCACGTGGATCACGTCGCCCGGCTTCAGCTTCTCCAGCGAGGCCGCCGCCTGCGCCCGGCGCTGTGCGGCGCCCTGCTTCGCGAGCTCCGTCTCCCGGTCCTTGAGGTCGCGGCGCATCTGCGCGTACTCCTCGAAGTTCCCGAGATGGCAGGTCATGCCCTCGCGGTAGCCCTCGAGGCCTTCCTCGTTGCGCTGCACCTGCCGGGAGATCCCGACCACCGAACGGTCCGCCTGGAACTGCGCGAACGACGTCTCCAGCAGCTCGCGCGACCTGTGCCGGCCGAACTGCTGCACGAGGTTCACGGCCATGTTGTACGAGGGCCGGAAGCTGGAGCGCAGCGGGTACGTACGCGTGCCCGCCAGGCCGGCGAGGGCCCCCGGGTCCATGCCGCGCTGCCACAGCACCACCGCATGGCCCTCGACGTCGATGCCGCGCCGCCCGGCCCGGCCGGTCAGCTGCGTGTACTCGCCCGGGGTGATGTCGGCGTGCTGCTCGCCGTTCCACTTGACGAGCTTCTCCAGGATCACCGTGCGCGCGGGCATGTTGATGCCCAGCGCCAGGGTCTCCGTCGCGAACACCGCCTTGACCAGGCCGCGGACGAAGAGCTCCTCCACGACCTCCTTGAAGGTCGGCAGCATGCCGGCGTGGTGCGCGGCGATGCCCCGCTCCAGGCCCTCGAGCCATTCGTAGTACCCGAGGACGTGGAGGTCCTCGCCGGGGATCGAGGCGGTCCGCTCCTCGACGATCTCGCGCACCTTCAGGCGCGCCTCGTCGTCGTTGAGCCGCAGCCCGGCGTACAGGCACTGCTGTACGGCGGCCTCGCAGCCCGCCCGGCTGAAGATGAACGTGATGGCGGGGAGCAGGCCCTCGTTGTCGAGGCGCTCGATCACCTCGGGGCGGCCCGGGGTCCAGATGCGGTTGCGCGAGCGCCGCTCCCGCTCCCGGTCCGCCTCGCGGACCATCTTGCCGCGGCGCCGGTCGCGCGGGTTGTACGTCTTGCTGTTCTCCATGCGCGCCATGCGCAGCAGGTCGGGGTTGACCTCGCGGCGGCCGGAACCGCGGCCGCCGTGGTCGGTCTCCTCCTCGAAGAGGTCGTAGATCCGCCGCCCGGCCATCACGTGCTGCCACAGCGGGACGGGACGCTCCTCGGAGACGATCACCTCGGTGTCGCCGCGGACGGTGTCCAGCCAGTCGCCGAACTCCTCGGCGTTCGACACGGTCGCCGAGAGGGAGACCAGCGTCACCGACTCGGGGAGGTGGATGATCACTTCCTCCCAGACGGCCCCGCGGAACCGGTCGGAGAGGTAGTGCACCTCGTCCATCACCACGTACCCGAGGCCCAGCAGCGACTGCGAGCCCGCGTACAGCATGTTCCGCAGCACTTCCGTGGTCATGACCACGATCGGCGCCTCGGAATTGACGCTGTTGTCACCGGTCAGCAGGCCGACCTTCTCGGCGCCGTAGCGCTTGACCAGGTCTGCGTACTTCTGGTTCGAAAGGGCCTTGATGGGCGTGGTGTAGAAGCACTTGCGGCCCTGGGTGAGCGCGAGGTGCACGGCGAATTCGCCGACGATCGTCTTGCCCGAGCCGGTCGGCGCGGCCACGAGTACGCCCTTGCCGGCTTCCAGCGCCTTGCACGCCTCGATCTGGAACGGGTCCAGTCCGAAGGGGTACAGCTCGCGGAAGGGGGCCAGCGCGGTGGCCTCCTCGGCAGCGCGGATCCGGGCAGCGGCGTACCGCTCGGCGGGGGAGAGGTCTTCTGTCATCTTGTCTCCGAGCCTACCCGCCCCCTCCGACACCAGTCGCGATCTTTACCGATGGGGCCGGGGACCGCACGGAAGAGCACGCAGGGGCCGGGCTCCGGACCCGGCAGGTTCCCGGCCCGCAACGCGGAAGCGGCCGGCGGCGCGGCATGCGCGCCCCGGCCGCTGCCCGCGGTGGGATGGACGGCAGAGCGGTGACTGCGCCGTCACCGGCCGGACACGACCGGTCAGGTCGCGTCGTCGTAGCCGTTCAGCCGGCTCCGGCCGCCGTCGGCCTGCTCGGGCACCGAGGCCGGGGCCGCGACCGGCTCGGCCGTGCCGAGGTCGGAGGGGGTCAGGTCCAGCTCCGAGGCCTCGTCGTCGTCGAGCCCGGCGTCCGGGTCGTTGCGCCGCCGCCTGCGGTCGTTGAGCAGGCAGATGCCGACCGCGATGAAGTAGAGGGCCACGATCGGCCCGGCCAGCGACAGCATCGTGAGCGGGTCGCCGGTGGGCGTCGCGAACGCCGCGAACACCGTGATGCCGAGGACGAATCCGCGCCACCAGCCCGCCATCCGCCTGCCGGTGAGGACCCCGGTGAAGTTGAGGAGGATCAGGAGCAGCGGCAGTTCGAAGGCCAGGCCGAAGACCACGATCAGGCGGGTGACAAGGTCGAGGTAGTCGTCGACCGGGAGCAGGTTGCGCGCGTGCTCGGGCGTGAAGTCGAGCAGGATCTCGGCGGTCTGCGGAAGGATGTTGTACGCGAGGACCGCGCCCGCCAGGAACAGCGGGGCACCGACGGCGACGAAGCTCACCGCGTACTTCTTCTCGTGGCCGTGCAGGCCGGGGGCGACGAACGCCCACAGCTGGTAGAGCCACACCGGCGCGGACAGCACCACACCGGCGGCGAGCGCGACCTTCAGGGCGATCGAGAACGGCGCGATCAGGCCGTTCACGGTCATGTCGGCACAGGGCCGGCCGTTGACCTGCTTGACCACACCGTCGGTGCAGCCCACGGAGTCCAGCATCGGCTTCAGCATGAAGTCGATGAGTTCCTTGTAGAAGAACGCCGCGACGATCGTGACCGCCAGGATGGCGACGACCGACTTCAGCAGGCGGTTTCTCAGCTCACGCAGGTGCTCCGCGAGGGGCATCCGCCCCTCGGCGTCCTGGTCCTGCTTGCGGGCAGACTTGAGCAACCCACGTCCCTTGTCTCGTGCAGCGGTCAACAGCGGGGTGGAACGTGCCGGTTCAGCCCTGGGTCGTGCGGTCCGGCTCGCTCACCGGGCGGGCGCTGGTGACATCGCCGGGCGCGGCCTGGATCGTCTTCGGAGCGGCGGCCTGCGGCGCCGGCTCGGCGGGCGCGGCGGCAGCCGGCTCGTCGTCCTTCTTCATCGCCTTGGCCTCGCTCTTGAGGATGCGGGCCGACTTACCGAGGGAGCGCGCCATGTCGGGGAGCTTCTTCGCACCGAAGAGCAGAATGATGACCCCGAGAATGACGAAGATCTCCCAACCCCTGAGGTTGCCAAACATAGGTCTCTTCCTTTTCACGGAGGATTGCTGCGCGCCCCGGACGGCTGCCCAGGTGTCGCTTCTGCCAAGGATCGTAACCTGCGGGTGTGAACGCCCGGCAATCCCCCGGCGTCATCACGATTGCCGGTCCGGCCCCCGGAATGATCCACCGGAGCGGGCCAGACCGGCCGCGGCGTCTTCCAGTTCGCCCGCGACCTGCCCGATCCGGACACTGGCGTCGGCCACCTGCCGGGACAGCCTCTGCACCTCGACGAACACCCGTACCGCCAGGGCGGCGAGCACGGTCAGCCCGAGGAAGCCCAGAACAATTGCGATCATCGGCCACAGCATGGGACGAGCCTAGACGCTCCGCAGCGTTCTGACGCCACCGCCGGTCAGGAGTTCCACGATCCGCTCGCCCGCGGGCTTGCGCACCGACACGCCGCATTCCGGACAGGTGAAGGAGTAGAACGTCGAGCGCTTGCTGCCGCCGATCGCCAGCCGCAGTGCGCCCGCCGCCAGCTCGAACCGCGCCCGGCAGTCCGGGCAGGCCGCCTTGAACAGCACCTCCATCGCGGACAGCCCGGACTTCGCCGGCCTCCCCGGCTTCCCCGCGGTCATACGCAAGCCCCCCTCAGCCCCGAACCCCATGACTGTCGTGCCCCTGCCCGTCGCGCACACCCGGCACGCCCTGCGCGTCCTGCACGCCCTGCGCGTCCTGGAGCTCGTACGCCTCCAGGGCCTCGCGGGCCGCCTGCCGGGCGCTGTCCGCGAGCCCCTGCGGCGCCGTGATCCGCCCGTCCCGCCCCAGCCGCAGCGCCAGCCTGCGCAGCGAAGCCGGGTCCGGGGTGCGCAGCGTGATCCGCAGCCCCCCGTCCGGCAGCTCCCGCGCACTGTCGTGCGGGTAGTACTCGGCGACCCAGCGGCCGCCCGGCCCCACCTCGACCACGACCTCCGGGTCCTCGGCCGCCGGCTGGACCAGCCCCTCGGACAGGTCCCGCGGCTCGATCGCCGGCGGCTCCGCCCGCTCGTCCAGCAGCCGGATCTCGGCCACCCGGTCGAGCCGGAAGGTGCGGCGCGCCTCCGAGAGGTGGCACCACCCCTCCAGGTAGGTGTGACCGACCGCGAACAGCCGGATCGGGTCCACCGTGCGCTCGGTCAGCTCGTCGCGCGCCGGCGAGTAGTACCGCAGCCACAGCCTGCGCCGCTCCGAGATCGCCCGGTCGACGTCCGCGAAGACCCCGCCCTCCGACTCGAACGTCACCGACAGCCGCGCACTGGCCCCGGCCGCCTCGCCGGCCGCCGCCTCCAGCTTCGCCGTCGCCCGCAGCAGGGCGTCGCGGTCGCTCTCCCGCAGCCCCGGCAGGGTCGCCACCGCCCGCGCCGCCACCAGCAGCGCGGTCGCCTCGTCGGCGGCCAGCCGCAGCGGCTCGGCCGTGGACTCCCCCGACGCGTCGGGATTGCGCCACCAGATGCGCTCCCCGTCCGTGTCGATGTCGAGCAGGTCGCCGCCGCGGAAGCTCGTCCCGCACATCGGCAGCACGTCCAGGTCCGAGATCAGCTCGTCCTGGGTGATCCCGAACGCCCGCGCGACGTCCGCGATCCGCGCCCCGGGGCGCTCCCGCAGATACGTCACGAGCGACAGCATCCGCCGGGTCTGGTCAATGGCATTCGCAGCCATGCTGGTACGCGTCCCCCTCAGCCCTTGGCCACGGCACGCAGCCGGTCCACCACATCGGCCCGCAGATCCGCGGGCTCCAGCACCACTACATCCGGTCCGAACTCGACCAGCCAGGCATCCAGGCCGTGCCCGTACGGGATCTCCAGCTCGTCCCAGCCGTCACCGAGCTCGCGCACGGCCGTCGCCCGGGCCCGCAGCGGGTACCCGGCGCCCCCGCGCAGCCTGATCACCGCGGACCGGTCGGCGGTCTCCCCCGCCCATCCGGCCACCGTCTCGCGCACGGTCACCACGTCCGGCACCTCGGCGGTGTACGCACCGGCCTTCGACTTCACCTTGCCGGTGATCCGCGAGAGCCGGAAGACCCGCTCGGCGCCCCGGCTCCGGTCGAAACCGGCCAGGTACCACTGGCCGCGCCAGCACTCCAGCGCCCACGGCTCCACCTGCCGCTGCTCGGGCCGGGCGGCGTTTGACCTGCGGTAGTCGAAGGTCACCGGCCGCCGGTCCCGGCAGGCCAGCATGAGCGGCTCGAAGGCCGCCTCGTGCACGGGGATCCGCGGCTCGATCGCACTGTGCTGGCCCTCGTACGGGTCGCCCGCCTCGGGCATGCCCGCCGCGCGCAGCTTCTGCAGCGCGCCGCTGGCCGCGCCCGCGAGCCGCGCCTGCTGCCACACCTTCGCGGCCAGTCCCAGCGCGGCCGCCTCCTCGGCGTCCAGCGAGACCGGGGGCAGCCGGTTGCGGTCGCGGCGGGCGAGGTAGCCGGTCTCGCCCTCCAGGTTCTCCACCGTCTCGATCACCAGACCGAGTTCCCGCAGATCGTCCTTGTCCCGCTCGAACATGCGGTTGAAGGAGTCGTCGTTCGCGGCTTCCATGTACGCCTCGATGGACCCGCGCAGCTCACGCTTGCTCAGCGGCCGCCGCGTCCCCAGCAGACACAGTGCCAGGTTCATCAACCGCTCGGCCTTGGCAATCGCCATCGACGCCCTTCCCCGCGTAACCAGTCGTGACCGTGACCGTACCGCCCCGGCGCGCCCCGGCAAAAGCGAGGGGCCCCCGCCGGACGGCGGGGGCCCCTCGGTGATCGTCACCGATCACGGGCGTCCTGAATCAGACAGCGATCAGGTCGCAGACGAAGATCAGCGTCTCGCCCGGGGCGATCGGGCCGACACCGCGGTCGCCGTACGCCAGGTGCGCGGGGATGACCAGCTGACGGCGGCCGCCGACCTTCATGCCCTGGATGCCCCGGTCCCAGCCCGTGATGACCTGACCGGCACCGAGCTTGAACTCCAGCGGGTTGCCGCGGTTCCAGGAGGCGTCGAACTCCTCGCCGGTGGACAGGGCCACACCCACGTAGTGGACCTTGACGAAGTCGCCGGCCTTGGGGGGGGGGGGGGGGGGGGGGCGGGGCCGGCCCCCCCCCCCCCCCCCCCCCCCCCCCCCCCCCCCCACCCCCCCCCCCCCCCCCCCCCCCCCCCCCCCCCCCCCGATGGGCTTACCCGCCCCGCCGCCGGCACCGCGCCGGCCGCCGCA
>NZ_JBVJWO010000012.1:142654-186625 GCF_055602345.1 Streptomyces sp. NPDC037401 | reverse complement strand
TGGAGCCCCGCCGGGTTGCCGTGGTTCCAGGAGGCGTCGAACTCCTCGCCGGGGGACAGGGCCACACCCACGGGGTGGACCTGGACGAGGTCGCCGGCCTTGGCGACGGCGCCGTCGCCCTCCCAGATCTCCTCGATCACCAGGTCGGCCGGAACGCCGCCCTCGTAGAAGTCGATCTCGGGCTTCTCGAGCTTGTCGCTCACTGCACTGCTCCTCAGATGTACGTCAGGCAACCGGAACAGTCTTACATCGCTCCGACGATGTCGACGACGAACACCAGGGTCGAGTTGGCCGGCAGCTCCGGACCCTTGTCCTGGTCCTTGTACGCCTGGGCCGGCGGGATCACCAGCAGCACCCGGTCGCCGACCTTCTTGCCGACGAGGCCCTTGTCCCAGCCCTCGATGACCTGGCCTTGGCCGATGACCGTCGTGAACGGCGCACCGGTCTTCCACGAGTTGTCGAACAGGGTCGCCTTGGCCTTGCCCTCGTTGATCTTCCAGGCGGCACCGCTGTACTGCATGTACACCGTCTGGCCGCTCTTGACCACGGGACCCTTGCCCTCGATCAGCACCTGGCTGACGAGCTCCTTCGGCGGGGCGTTCTTCGGGATCGCGATCTCGGCGGCCGCTTCCTTGTCCGCCTTGACCTGCGGCAGGTTCGACGGGATCGCCGCCTGCGTGCCCTCGGCCTTCTTCGCCATGACCTGGTCGACGTCCATCACGAGGACCAGGTTGTCGGTGCCGGAGATGCCCAGCTGCGGGTTGCCCTGCGCACCGAAGCCCGTCGCCGGGGGCGCCACGACCAGCAGCCGGCTGCCGACCTTCTGGCCCAGCACGGCGTCGCTGAACATCGGAAGGATCTTCGTCGAGCCCGCGGGGACCACCAGCGGCTGGCCGCCCTGGTCGTAGGAGCCCTGGAGGTCCTTGCCGGACTTCCAGACCTTCCCGGCGAACTTCGTCACCACGAGGTCGTCCTTCTTGACCTCCGCGCCCGTGCCCTCCTTGAGGACCTTCACCACGAACTTGCCGCTCGGGTTGCCCTTGGGCACGGTGATCGCCGGCTTCTTCCCGGCCTCGCCCGCAACCGTCGGCATCGGCTCGGCCGACTCCACCGGCTTGGGCACGCCCGCGGCGGGCGACTGCGACGCCGCAGCGTCGTCCTTCTTCTTGTCGGAGTCGTCGCCCCCACCGCACGCCGCAGTGAGCATCAGGGCAGGCACGATGAGCGCGGCAGCAAGTCGGCGTCGCACAGTGGTCCTCGGGGTAGCTGGGATGGTCCGTCGTCACGGCCACTCTACGGGCAAGCAGCCCGCCGACGGGTCCCAGGGAACACGAAGGCCCCGCACGCCACAGCGCACGGGGCCTCCCCGCCCGGATCACATCCCGGCGATCAACTTCTCCACCCGGTCGTCCACCGACCGGAACGGGTCCTTGCACAGCACCGTCCGCTGCGCCTGGTCGTTCAGCTTCAGGTGCACCCAGTCCACCGTGAAGTCCCGGCGCTGCTCCTGCGCCCGGCGGATGAAGTCACCCCGCAGCCGCGCCCGCGTCGTCTGCGGGGGCACGGACTTCCCCTCGAAGATCTTCAGGTCGTTGCAGATCCGCGCCGCCTGCCCCTTGCGCTCCAGCAGGTAGTACAGGCCCCGGCGCCGGTGGATGTCGTGGTACGCGAGGTCTATCTGGGCCACGCGCGGGTTCGACATGGTCATGTTGTGCTTGGCCCGGTACCGCTCGATCAGCTGGTACTTCATGACCCAGTCGATCTCCGTGTCGATCCGGCCCAGGTCCTGCTGCTCGATCGCTTCGAGCGTGCGGCCCCACAGCTCCAGGACCTGCTCCACCACACCGGTGCGGATGCCCCGGCGGTCGACGAAGTCCACGGCCTTGTCGTAGTACTCCCGCTGGATCTCCAGCGCCGAGGCCTCCCGGCCGCTGGCCAGCCGCACCTTGCGCTGACCCGTGATGTCGTGGCTGACCTCGCGGATCGCCCGGATCGGGTTCTCCAGGGTCAGGTCGCGCATCACCGTGCCCGCCTCGATCATGCGCAGCACCAGGTCGGTCGCCCCGACCTTGAGCAGCATCGTCGTCTCGGACATGTTCGAATCGCCCACGATCACGTGCAGGCGGCGGTAGCGCTCCGCGTCTGCGTGCGGCTCGTCGCGCGTGTTGATGATCGGCCGCGACCGGGTGGTCGCCGAGCTGACGCCTTCCCAGATGTGCTCCGCCCGCTGGCTCACGCAGTACACCGCACCCCGCGGGGTCTGGAGCACCTTGCCCGCGCCGCAGATCAGCTGCCGCGTCACCAGGAACGGAATGAGAATGTCCGCGAGCCTCGAGAATTCCCCGTGCCGCGCCACGAGGTAGTTCTCGTGACAGCCGTACGAGTTGCCCGCCGAGTCCGTGTTGTTCTTGAAGAGATAGACGTCTCCCGCGATTCCCTCCTCGTGGAGACGGCGTTCTGCATCGACGAGCAGGCCTTCCAGAATCCGCTCGCCCGCCTTGTCGTGCGTGACCAGTTCTGTCAGGTTGTCGCATTCGGGAGTTGCATATTCCGGATGCGATCCCACGTCGAGGTAGAGGCGGGCGCCGTTCCGCAGGAAGACATTGCTGCTGCGGCCCCATGACACGACACGGCGGAAGAGGTAGCGCGCCACTTCGTCAGGAGACAGTCGGCGCTGTCCCCTGAACGTGCACGTGACGCCGTACTCGTTCTCCAGCCCGAAAATGCGGCGGTCCATGACTGAACATTACGCCTTCTGCTGTGTTCTGAAACCGGGTTCGAGAGCGGCGTTCCGATCATTTTCAGATGAACCCGCCACGCGACGGCTCCGGCCGGGGCCCCCGAGCACCCGCTGAGTGGCCGTCAGGACCACCAGAGCCGCTGCTCCGCCGGCCACCGCGACACCGAAGCCCTCGGCCACACCGCCCAGTTCCACCACCGGACCGGCCGCCGCCGTACCGATCGCCGCACCCACGCCGAAGAACGTCACCAGCCAGGAGAACGCCTCCGTCACCGTGCCGGCCGGCGCGTGCCGGTCCACCACGATGAACGCGCACGCGATCGCCGGCGCCAGGAACACGCCCGCCACCGCCGACAGCACCGTCATCGCCACCGGCCCCGGCGTCAGCAGCAGCGGCACGTAACAGACCGCGAGCAGCGCCACCAGCAGCCGCAGCCGCCGCTCCGGCGTCCCCGCCCACTGGCGCGCACCGTAGACCACACCGCCGACCAGGGCACCGAGCCCCAGCGCCGCCATCAGCCAGCCGTACACCGCCTGCCCGCCGTGCTCGTCCGCGTAGGCCACACCGGCCACGGATATGGAGCCCAGCGCCGACCCGACGAAGAAGAACGACGCCAGCAGCGCCAGCAGCCCCTTCGAACGCAGTGCACCCAGCCAGTGCGCCTCGCGCGGCTCCGAGCGCCACGCCCGCGCCGGTGCCGAGGCCGCCACGGACGCCGCCCCCACCAGGCCCAGCGCATTGATCACCAGCAGCGCGGCCGCCGGCGACCACAGCGACACCAGCAGCGTCACCATCAGCGGACCGACGGTGTACATGACCTCCTGGGCCACCGCGTCCATCGCGTACGCGGCGTGCACCCGCTCCTCCTTGCCGCCGAGCACGCTCGGCCACAGGGCCCGCAGCCCGCCCTCCAGCGGCGGCGTGAAGAGTCCCGCGACCACCGCCGCCCCGTACGCCACCGCCAGCGAACCCGTGCCCGCCAGCGCCAGCACCGCCATGGCCAGCGCCGACACCAGCGCCGCGGGGAGCTGCACGCGCGGCTGCCCGTACAGGTCCACGGCCCGGCCCAGCAGCGGCTGGCCCACGGCCGTCGCGATGCCGTACGCCGCGGCCAGTGCGCCCGCCAGCGTGTAGCTCCCGCCCTCGGCACGGACGAACAGCACGATCGCGATGTTCGCGGTGGCCGTGGGCAGCCGCCCGACCAGCGTCCCGACCAGCAGCCGCGCCGCATGCCTGGTCCTGAGCAGGTCCGCGTATCCCGCGTATCCGCCGCTCGCGCCGCCCGCGCCCATGAGGCCACCCCTTCTGCCGGGGGCGCCTCCCGGCAGCAGCCGGGGAGTCCCTCCGAAGTTTTACGTATAACGTCCGCCGTCATACGTACCATGACCCCAGCCGGAGGTCCACTCCGCCGACCACACCGCCGGCCCCGAACCCCGGTGGGGACCAGAAACACGGAGGCCGCACGTGACGAGGCCCACCAGCCGCGACGTGGCCCACGCAGCCGGCGTCTCCCAGGCGACCGTCTCCCTCGTCCTCGGCGACAAATGGCGCGGCCGCGTCTCCGAGCGCACCGCCGCCCACGTCCGCGACACCGCCCGCGACCTCGGCTACCGGCCCAACCTCGCCGCCCGCAACCTCCGCCTCGGCCACACCCGCACCGCCCTGCTCGTCGTCCCCGCCCTCACCAACGAATTCTTCGCCCGCGTCTACACCGGCGCCGCCCGCGTCGCCGCCGAACACGGCTTCGGCGTCGTCCTCTACCTCTCCCCCGACGGCACCGGCCCCGCCCGCGACCCCTTCCCCTCCGCCCGCGCCGCCCTCGACGGCGTCATCGCCTCCTCCATGGCCGCCGGCGCCCTCGAAGCCATCCACGGCGAGGAACTCCCCCTCGTCATGCTCGACAGCGACCCCGCCACCGGCAGCGCCTCCGCCTTCGTCAACGTCGCCCTCGCCGACGGCATGCACCAGATCACCCGCCACCTCCGGCAACTCGGCCACCGCCGCTTCCTCCACCTCGCCTCCGCCGTCGACTCCTGGACCTTCGACGTCCGCGCCCGCGCCATCGCCACCGCCCTCGACGGCACCGGCGCCACCCTCCGCACCACCCGCGCCGCACTGAACGTCAACGCCGGCCGCGCCGCCATGGAAGCCGCCCTCGCCGACCCCGCCGACCGCCCCACCGCAGTCGTCTGCGACGACGACATACTGGCCGCCGGCACCTGCAAAGCCGCCCGCCGGCTCGGCCTCCGCGTCCCCCAGGACCTCTCCGTCACCGGATTCGACGACCTCTCCCTGGCCACCGCCATCGAACCCGAACTCACCACCGTCGCACTCCCCGCCGAACAAGTCGGCGAGCACGGCATGCACGCCCTCCTCGCCGTCCTCGACGGCACGCCCTGGCAGCGCCCCGACCTCCCCGTCACCCTCAAGGTCCGCGGCTCCACCGCACCCCCGCCCCGCCCCTGAACCACCCCCGGCACACCAAAGCGCCCCGGCCCGTACGAGACGGACCGGGGCACCGGTTGCACACTGCGGCGGCGACTACTCCGCATCCTCCGGAGACTCGTCGTTCGACACGGCGTCGGCCTGCGCCTCCGCCCCGACCACCGGCTCCAGCAGCCGCTCCAGCTGCCGGCCCCGGATCCGCTTGAACTTGCGCTGCTGCGTCCGCGTCCGGTCCAGCACCGCGACCTCCAGCCGGTCCGCGGGGATCTCCCGGTCCGCACCGTTGGCCTGGTTCGACAACGCCTGCACGGCCAGCTTCAACGCCTCCGACAGCGTCATGCCGTCACGGTGCCGCTGATCGAGGAACGTGCCGATCTGCTCGGCGTTCCCACCCACCGCGACCGACCCGTGCTCGTCCACGATCGACCCGTCATGCGGCAGCCGGTAGATCTGGTCCCCGGCCGCCGTCGCGCCGACCTCGGCGACCACCAGCTCCACCTCGTACGGCTTCTCGGCCGCCGAGGAGAAGATGGTGCCCAGCGTCTGCGCATAGACGTTCGCCAGCCCACGCGCCGTCACATCGTCACGGTCGTAGGTGTAACCGCGCAGATCCGCGTAGCGCACACCGCCGATGCGGAGGTTCTCGTACTCGTTGTACTTGCCGGCCGCCGCGAAGCCGATGCGGTCGTAGATCTCGCTGAACTTGTGCAGCGCACGGGACGGGTTCTCGCCGACGAACACAATGCCGTCGGCGTACTGCAGCACGACAAGGCTGCGACCGCGGGCGATGCCCTTGCGGGCGTACTCCGCCCGGTCGGCCATCGCCTGCTGGGGTGAGACATAGAACGGCGTCGACACCGGCTATCCGTCCCTTTCTTCTCGGGTGACGAGTGCTTAGAGGAGAGCCGCGCGCGGCCCGTCGGGCTGCTCCATGCGCCGCTCGGTGACCGAGCGGGCCAGTGCCGAGGACTCCTCCTCGGTGAGCCTCCGGTAGCCCTCGTCGGTGATGACGGCGACGATCGGGAAGATCCTGCGGGCCATGTCCGGACCACCGGTCGCCGAGTCGTCGTCGGCAGCGTCGTACAGGGCCTGCACGACCAGGGTGGTGGCCTGCTCCTCCGTCAGATCGCTGCGGTACAGCTTCTTCATCGAACCGCGGGCGAAGATCGAGCCGGAGCCGGTGGCCGCGAACCCGTGCTCCTCGGAGCGCCCGCCCGTCACGTCGTACGAGAAGATGCGGCCCTTCTCCTTGCCCTCGTCCCAGCCGGCGAAGAGCGGGACCACGGCGAGGCCCTGCATGGCCATGCCGAGATTGCCGCGGATCATCGTCGACAGGCGGTTCGCCTTGCCCTCCAGGGAGAGGGTCGCGCCCTCCACCTTCTCGAAGTGCTCCAGCTCCAGCTGGAACAGCTTCACCATCTCCACGGCGAGACCGGCGGTGCCCGCGATGCCCACCGCGGAGTACTCGTCGGCCGGGAACACCTTCTCGATGTCCCGCTGCGCGATCATGTTCCCCATGGTCGCCCGCCGGTCGCCGGCGAGCACGACCCCGCCGGGGAAGGTCGCCGCGACGATGGTCGTCCCGTGCGGCGCCTCGACGATCCCCTCCGGCAGCTTCCGGCCCCCCGGCAGCAGCTCGGGCGAGTGGTCCGCCAGGAAGTCCATGAACGAAGAGGAGCCCGGCGTCAGGAAGGCAGCTGGTAGACGCCCGGTGCTACGAGTGTTGGCTTCCACGCGTTTCCTTCCAGGTATGAGATGGCCCGACGAAGTATGTCGGGATCGTCTCCCAACTTGCCGATGGCCGAATTGCAGTTGAAGCACAGTACGCCACGGACCCTACCCGTCTCGTGGCAGTGATCCACATGGATCGCGGGGGCTCTGAGGCAGATGCAGCAGATGCCCCGGAGCGGCCGGAGCATCTCCTCGCGATCGGCTTCGGTGGTGCCGTAGGCACGCTTGAGGTGACCGGCCCGCCCTTCGACGGCACGGCACGGCTTGCATGCCGTCGACAGACCATCGGATGCCGTGCGGTTCCGATGCCACTCGGAGTGCGGCTTCACCTCACCGCAGCGCCGGCAGTACTTGCGACCTTCCGGGACTTCCACTCCGGGCCGGACATTCCGGCCCAGAGCTTCCTGACGCTTGCGGTGACAATCGGCCGCGCAGTCGCGGCAGTAGTGCTGAAGACCGTCGAGGTTCGACCGCCTCAGAGCAAAACAGTCACGAGGCTTGAACTCCCGGCACCGACCGCATCGCTTTCCATCTTCCGATGCCACCACTCACCCCACCCCTCGCCACCTTCGATTCGAAGGGAAAATACCTCTACTGCCCGCCCTTCTGAACGAAGGAGCGCACGAAGTCCTCCGCGTTCTCCTCCAAGACGTCGTCGATTTCGTCCAGTACCGAGTCGACGTCGTCCGAGAGCTTTTCCTGCCGCTCCTTGAGGTCGGACTGCGTTTCCGCGACCTGCTCCTCGACCTCCTCCGTCGAGTGCGTGGCCTTCTGCTGTCCGCCGCCGGTGTCCTTGGTCGCCATGTCTCCCTCACCCCGCTCGGTTCGCACGCTCGTAGAGAGATTCCCCGTTCGGAATCTCAAGATCAGACCCTGATCAGACCCTACATTCAGGGCCCCGATTTCGGGCCGGTCATTTCAGGAACGCCCGGGTCTCATGTCCATGATTCCCGGGCGGAGGGCATTTCAGCCGCCCGAGAGGACCCGGACGAGGTCCTCTGCCGTGCGGCACCGGTCCAGGAGCTCCTTGACGTGGTTGCGGGTGCCCCGCAGCGGCTCCATGGTCGGGACGCGCTGCAGGGAGTCCCGGCCCGGGAGGTCGAAGATCACCGAGTCCCAGGACGCCGCGGCGACGTCGTCCGCGTACTGCTCCAGGCACCGGCCCCGGAAGTAGGCCCGGGTGTCCTCCGGCGGCTTGCTCTCGGCCCGCTCGACGGCCGGCTCGTCCACCAGCCGCTTCATCTTCCCGCGGGCCACCAGGCGGTTGTACAGGCCCTTGTCGGGGCGTACGTCGGAGTACTGGAGGTCCACCAGGTGCAGGCGTGCCGCGTCCCAGCCGAGTCCGTCGCGCCTGCGGTAGCCCTCCAGGATCTCGCGCTTCGCGATCCAGTCGAGCTCGCCGGACAGGCTCATCGGGTCGCTCTCCAGGCGTCCCAGTACGTCCTCCCACCGGCTGAGGACGTCCTTGGTCTGCTCGTCGGCGTCGGACCCGAAGCGCTCCTCGACGTACTTCCTGGCGAGTTCGTAGTACTCCATCTGCAGCTGGACCGCGGTGAGCGTGCGGCCGCTGCGCAGCGTGATCAGGTGGCCGAGGTCGGGGTCGTGGGAGACCTGGTGGAGGGTGCGCACGGGCTGCTCGACGGCGAGGTCGACGGTGATGAAGCCGTCTTCGATCATCGAGAGGACCAGGGCCGTGGTGCCGAGCTTGAGGTAGGTGGAGATCTCGGAGAGGTTGGCGTCGCCGATGATCACGTGCAGGCGCCGGTATTTCTCGGCGTCGGAGTGCGGCTCGTCGCGGGTGTTGATGATGGGCCGCTTGAGGGTGGTCTCGAGGCCTACCTCGACTTCGAAGTAGTCGGCGCGCTGGCTGATCTGGAAGCCGTGTTCGCGGCCGTCCTGGCCGATGCCGACGCGGCCGGCGCCGGTGACGACCTGGCGGCTGACGAAGAAGGGGGTGAGGTGGCGCACGATGTCGGAGAAGGGGGTTTCCCGCTTCATCAGGTAGTTCTCGTGCGTGCCGTAGGAGGCGCCCTTGTTGTCGGTGTTGTTCTTGTAGAGGTGGATCGGCTGGGCTCCGGGCAGCTGGGCGGCCCGCTCGGCCGCCTCGGCCATGATCCTTTCGCCCGCTTTGTCCCAGAGGACGGCGTCGCGCGGGTTGGTGATCTCCGGCGAGCTGTATTCGGGGTGTGCGTGGTCGACGTAGAGGCGGGCGCCGTTGGTGAGGATCACGTTGGCGAGGCCGATGTCCTCGTCGGTGAGCTGGCTGCTGTCGGCCGCCTCGCGGGCGAGGTCGAAGCCGCGGGCGTCCCGCAGCGGGTTCTCCTCCTCGAAGTCCCAGCGGGCGCGTCGCGCCCGGTGCATCGCCGCCGCGTAGGCGTTGACGATCTGGGACGAGGTGAGCATGGCATTGGCGTTCGGGTGGCCGGGGACGGAGATCCCGTACTCCGTCTCGATCCCCATTACTCGCCGTACGGTCATGCGGCCCTCCTTGCCCGGCGGCGCTCCTCTTCGGAGCGGCGCTCAAGTACCGCTGGTGCTCCGGTGCGTGTGCGGTGCCCGTCCCCGCACTGCGGATGCGGCGGTACGGATGAGCCTAGAACGGCTCCGCGCTGGTGGGGAGATCATTTCAGTCATTGCGTTCGTCCTGTCAGCGGCTGAAAAGCAGTCGGCTGCGGATGCCCCGGATGGGGCATCCGCAGCCGCCCCGCTGGATCAGAGGTACTGACCGGTGTTGGCCACCGTGTCGATGGAGCGGCCGGTGTCCGCGCCCTGCTTTCCGGTGACGAGGGTGCGGATGAAGACGATCCGCTCGCCCTTCTTGCCGGAGATCCTGGCCCAGTCGTCCGGGTTGGTGGTGTTGGGCAGGTCCTCGTTCTCCTTGAACTCGTCCACGCACGCCTGGAGGAGGTGGGAGACGCGGAGGCCCTTCTGGTTCTGGTCGAGGAAGGCCTTGATGGCCATCTTCTTGGCCCGGTCCACGATGTTCTGGATCATGGCGCCGGAGTTGAAGTCCTTGAAGTAGAGGACTTCCTTGTCGCCGTTGGCGTACGTGACCTCGAGGAAGCGGTTCTCCTCGGTTTCGGCGTACATCTGCTCGACGACGGTCTGGATCATGCTGTGGACGGCGACCTCGGGCGATCCCTGGTGTTCGGTGAGGTCGTCGACGTGCAGCGGGAGGGATGCCTTGAGGTACTTCGCGAAGATGTCCCTGGCCGCTTCGGCGTCGGGGCGTTCGATCTTGATCTTCACGTCGAGCCGGCCGGGGCGCAGGATGGCCGGGTCGATCATGTCCTCGCGGTTGGAGGCGCCGATGACGATGACGTTCTCCAGGCCTTCGACGCCGTCGATCTCGGCGAGCAGCTGGGGGACGATGGTGTTCTCGACGTCCGAGCTGACTCCGGATCCGCGGGTGCGGAAGAGGGATTCCATTTCGTCGAAGAAGACGATGACGGGGGTGCCCTCGCTCGCCTTTTCGCGGGCGCGCTGGAAGACGAGGCGGATGTGCCGCTCGGTCTCGCCGACGTACTTGTTGAGGAGTTCGGGTCCCTTGATGTTCAGGAAGTAGGACTTCCCGGTTGCCTGACCGGTGACCTCGGCGACCTTCTTGGCAAGGGAGTTGGCGACGGCTTTGGCGATGAGCGTCTTGCCGCAGCCGGGGGGGCCGTACAGCAGGATGCCCTTCGGGGGCCGCAGTTCGTGTTCCTTGAAGAGGTCGGGGTAGAGGTAGGGGAGCTCGACGGCGTCGCGGATCAGCTCGATCTGGTCGCCCAGGCCGCCGATCTTGTCGTAGTCGATGTCCGGGACCTCTTCGAGGACGAGTTCTTCGACCTCGCTCTTGGGGACGACCTCGTAGACGTAGCCGGAGCGGGGTTCGAGCAGGAGGGCGTCGCCGGGCCGGATGGTGATGTCGAGCAGCGGCTCGGCGAGCCGTACGACCCGTTCCTCGTCGGTGTGCCCGACCACGAGGGCGCGCTCGCCGTCCTCGAGGATCTCTTTGAGGGTGACGATGTCCCCGGCCCGCTCGAATTCCATGGCCTCGACCACGTTGAGGGCCTCGTTGAGCATGACCTCCTGGCCGCGCCGGAGGTCTTCCGGGTCGACGCTGGGGCTGACGTTCACCCGGAGCTTGCGGCCCCCGGTGAAGATGTCGACGGTGCCGTCCTCGTTGGTCTGCAGGAAGACACCGAAGCCGGCCGGCGGCTGTGCGAGCCGGTCGACTTCCTCCTTGAGGGCCACGATCTGGTCGCGGGCCTCACGGAGGGTATTGGCGAGCCGCTCGTTCTGTGCGGACACGCCCGCCAGGTTCGTCTGCAGCTCGACGATCCGCTCTTCGAGAATCCTCGTGTGACGCGGCGAGTCGGCGAGCTTGCGGCGCAGGACGGCGATTTCCTGCTCAAGATAGGCAACCTGGCCGGCGGGGTCCTCAGACCCTCGCCCGGGCCGGATGCCGCGGTTGATGTCGTCGTCGTGGGCTGCCACGGTCCTCACCTCCTCCATGGGGAGCTGGACGCTTCCTGACCCTACCTGGGCTGGTGGTGATTGAAACCCCTAGATCACAAAGACGGTAGAGGCGTGTCCGATCTTCACCCTTGCGTACTCCCTCACGCCAGGGAAATACCCAGCCATCAACATCGGAAAGCAGCCGGTTGTAAGGTCGAACTGTTCAACACCCGTCAGAGGCGGCGCGACTTGCTTGAGTGCGGCCCGGGGTGGATCACAGAGCGCAGGGAACGGCAGGAGATATGACCGTGCAGCAGGAGGCTCCGGGAGTCGGCGAAGGCGTGAGCCGCGAGCCTCTGGAGGTCTGGATCGACCAGGACCTCTGTACTGGCGACGGGATCTGTGCGCAGTACGCGCCGGAGGTCTTCGAGCTGGATATCGACGGTCTGGCGTACGTGAAGAGCGCGGACGACGAGCTGTTGCAGGAAACGGGTGCGACGGCTCCGGTTCCGTTGCCGCTGTTGCAGGACGTGGTGGATTCCGCGAAGGAGTGCCCGGGGGACTGCATTCACGTGCGGCGCGTTTCGGACGGTGTCGAGGTCTACGGGCCTGACGCGGAGTGACGGATCACACACCCTCGGCTTCGGTGGTGTGCCGGAGGAACTTCCCGCCGGTCCAGTGCCACTTGGCGGTCTGCCGGGTGTCGGGGCAGCAGGCGGGTACGCCGGGGGCGGAGTAGCCGAGCAGGGTGGCGGTGACGGTCCCGCTGCGCAGGGTGAGCCGGGGGACGTTCTGGCGTTCGGCGGGGTCGAGCAGGGTGGCGACCACGCGGGGGCCGGTCCCGGGGGCGGCGGTGAGGACGTAGATGCCGTTGGGCGGGGTGCCGGAGCCGGCGGCGCAGCGGACGGCCGCGACGGTTTCGGGGTGGCCGTCGCCGTCGAGGTCTCCGGTGGCGCTGGCGGTGACGGCGTGTTCCAGTCCGTGGCAGTCGAGGGGGTAGCGGGCGGCCGTGGCGTCGGGGGCGGTCCTGGCGGGTCCGGGGGCGCCGTCGGCGGTGCCGTGGGCGGTGTCCGGCTGCAGGAGGCCGGCGCCGGCGACGACCGCGGCGACGGCCGCCGCGGTGGCGGCCCAGTGGAGCGGCCGGGTGCGGGTGTGGGCCAGTTCCGGGACGGCGGGGGTCTGCACGCGGGGTGTCTCCTGTGGTGCGCCTGCGGTTCTGAGGGGGAGCCAGCATCGTGTCACACCTCACACGGGGGCGGAACGGTCGGGTCCGTGCCGGTGTGCGTGTCGGTGCGGGGGCGTGCTGCTTGCGCCGGTGCAACGGAAAGGCGCCGTGGGCCAGTTCCCGGTTTTGCGGGGGAACTGGCGCACGGCGCCGTCGTGTTGTGCGGGTTCGGCCGCGGGGGTGCGGGTCAGCCGCGCTCGGAGCCGGAGCGGCTGCCGGGGCCCTCGTAGTCCTCGCCGTAGGCGCCCTTCGCGGGGCGGCGGCGGCGGAGCGGGGGCTCCACGCCGTCGGCGAGGCGGCGGGCGGTGACGAGGAAGCCGGTGTGGCCGATCATCCGGTGGTCCGGGCGGACGGCGAGGCCTTCGACGTGCCAGTTGCGGATCATCGATTCCCACGGCTGCGGCTCGGCGAAGCAGCCGATCTCGCGGATGGACTCGACGGTCTTGGACAGCTGGGTGGTGGTGGCCACGTAGCAGCAGAGGATGCCGCCGGGGACGAGCGCCTTGGAGACGGCCTCGAGGCATTCCCAGGGCGCCAGCATGTCGAGGATCACACGGTCGACGTCGGTGTCGGACAGGTTGTCCTGGAGGTCGCCGACGGTGAGCTGCCAGGCCGGGTGGGGTCCGCCGAAGTAGCGCTCGACGTTGTCCTTGGCGATCTCGGCGAAGTCGGCTCGGCGCTCGTAGCTGTGGAGCATTCCCTCGTCGCCGATGGCGCGCAGCAGGAAGCTGCTGAGGGAGCCGGAGCCCACACCTGCTTCGACGACCCGTGCGCCGGGGAAGATGTCGGCGAAGGCCAGGATCTGGCCCGCGTCCTTGGGGTAGACCACGGCGGCGCCGCGGGGCATGGACAGGACGTAGTCGGGGAGCAGGGGGCGCAGCGCAAGGTACGCGACGTTCCCCGTGGTACGGACAACACTGCCCTCGGGAGCGCCGATCAGCTCGTCGTGCGGGAAGGAACCCTTGTGGGTGTGGAAGTTCTTCCCGGCTTCGAGCGTGAACGTGTAGTGGCGTCCCTTGGGGTCGGTGAGCTGGACCTGGTCCCCGACCTTGAAGGGCCCGCGTCGGCGGGCGGCACCGGTCGGTTCGGACATGTGACCAGTGTATTGGCTTCAGGAGTGGGGCCGCGCCATGGCCTTCACGAAGGCCTTTTCTACGTCGAGGGTGGAGAGGACGCCGTAGATCTCGCCGGTCGGTTCGACGACGAGGTATTCGGTGGCGGGGGTGGTGCGCAGGGTGTCGAGGAGTTCTTCGCCGATGAGGTCTGCGGAAACCTTCATTCCGTCGGTGAGCTCCTGTGCGACGCTGCCGACGTCGATCCAGGGGCGGCGGTGTTCGGGTACGGAGGCGATGGCGCTTTCGCGGACGAGGGCGGTGGGGTCGCCCTGGGGGTCGACGACGACGAGGGCGCGGGCGCCGGATTCGTTGGCACGGCGGAGGGCTTCGGAGAGCGGGGTGGCGGCTTCGACGGGGATGGCGCGGCGGGTGAGGGTGCGGGCGCGCAGGTGCGGGAGGTGTTCGCGCAGGCGGGCCATGCGGAGGCTGTTGCCGGCGCCGGTCCAGATGATGGCGGCGAGGATGGCGGCGAGGAGGGCGTCGGTGACGGTGTCCATGCCGCCGAGGTCGTCGGCGTTGTTGCCGAGGATCTCGCTGCGGGTGAGCCAGGGCAGGCCGACGAGGACGGCGAGTGCGAGGGCGCGGCCGGTCCAGGCGGCGGCGATGGTGCCGGTCATGGGCTTGCCGGTGATGCCCCAGACGACGGCGCGGAGCATGCGGCCGCCGTCGAGGGGGAGGCCGGGCAGGAGGTTGAAGGCGGCCACGATGAGGTTGGAGATCATCAGGCCGGCGAGGAGCACGCCGGGGATGGTGGCGGGTGTGGTGGCCTGCATGCCGGCGTAGAAGAGGCCGGCGAGGAGGAGGGAGAGGAGGGGGCCGACGAAGGCGAGGACGAACTCGCGGCCGGGGGTCTCGGACTCTTTCTCGATCTCGGAGACGCCGCCGAAGAACTGGAGGCGGATGCGCCGCACGGGGAGTTTGTAGCGCAGGGCGGCGACGGTGTGGGCGAGTTCGTGGACGAGTACGGAGGCGTAGAAGGCGACGGCGAAGAAGAGGGCGACGAGGTAGCGGCCGGCGCCGAGGCCGGGCAGGACGGTCTCGAGGCGGTCGCCGAAGATCCAGGTGATGAGGGCGGCGACGAGGAACCAGCTCGGCGAGACGTAGACGGGTACGCCGAAGGGGCGGCCCATGAGGAGTCCGCCGCCGGGCTCGGACGGCCGCCGTCCGCCGTTCCTGTTGTCCCCGGGGCCTTCCGGTGTGTCGGTGTCGGCCACTGCTGTCCTTCTGTCGGCTGGTCGGTTCGTGGGGGGGGCTCGCAGCCTGGGGTTGCCGGGCCGTTCGTGCGCCGTTGCGCGGGGTGATGCCTCGATCATGCAGTGCGAGGGGGTTTGCCGTCGATGGTATGCGCGCGCTGTCGGTGGCGGGTCGTAGGGTCTGGGTATGACGACGATCCCCGGTCCGGGCGGCGGCGATGCCGTGGCGCCCTCTTCGCTGTCCCCGTCGCGGGCGAGCGACTTCATGCAGTGCCCCCTGCTGTACCGGTTCCGGGTGATCGACAAGCTGCCGGAGAAGCCCAGCGCGGCGGCGACGCGGGGGACGCTGGTGCATGCGGTGCTGGAGCGGCTCTTCGACCATCCGGCGCAGGAGCGGACGGTGCCGCGGGCGAAGTCCCTGGTCCCGGGGCAGTGGGACCGGCTGCTGGCGGCGAAGCCGGAGCTGGCGGAGCTCTTCGCGCCGTCGGCGGAGGGTGCCGGGGGCGAGGCGGATGCGGGGGGTGCCGGGGGTGATGCGCTGGCCCGCTGGCTGACGGAGGCCGAGGCGCTGGTGGAGCGGTGGTTCACGCTGGAGGACCCGACGCGGCTGGAGCCGGTGGAGCGGGAGTTCTTCGTGGAGACGGAGCTGGAGTCGGGGCTGCGGCTGCGCGGGATCATCGACCGGGTCGACGTGGCGCCGACGGGCGAGGTCCGGATCGTCGACTACAAGACCGGGAAGGCGCCGCGTCCGGAGTACGCCGAGGGTGCGCTGTTCCAGATGAAGTTCTACGCGCTGGTGGTGTGGCGGCTGAAGGGCGTCGTGCCGCGGCGGCTGCAGCTGGTGTACCTGGGCAGCGGGGACGTGCTGACGTACGACCCGGTGATCGCGGATCTGGAGCGGGTGGAGCGCAAGCTGCTGGCGTTGTGGGACGCGATCCGGGAGGCGACGGAGACGGGCGACTGGCGGCCGCGGCCCACGAAGCTGTGCGGCTGGTGCGATCACCAGGCGGTGTGTCCGGAATTCGGCGGTACTCCCCCGGTGTATCCGCTGGCGGTGGTGGCGCGGCCGGCGGAGGGCGCGGGGGCCGGGCGCCCGGCTGAGGACTGATCGCGGGGCCAGGGCAGAATGGGCGGACTGGCGTTGTTTCCGCCCGACGATGTGAGGTTTCCCGTGGCGATCCGTGTCCTCCTGGTCGACGACCAGCCGCTGCTGCGCACCGGTTTCCGGATGATCCTGGAGGCGGAGGCGGATCTGGCGGTGGTGGGTGAGGCCGGGGACGGCCTGCAGGCGCTCGACCAGGTACGGGCGCTGCAGCCGGACGTGGTGCTGATGGACATCCGGATGCCGCGGATGGACGGGGTGGAGGCGACCCGGCAGATCACGGGGCCGGACCGCAACGGCCCTGCGAAGGTGCTGGTGCTGACCACTTTCGACCTGGACGAGTACGTGGTGGAGGCGCTGCGGGCGGGGGCCAGCGGGTTCTTGCTGAAGGACGCGCCGGCGGCGGAGCTGGTCCAGGCGATCCGGGTGGTTGCCGGGGGTGAGGCGATGCTCGCTCCGAGCATCACGCGGCGGCTGCTCGACAAGTACGCGGGGCATCTGCCGTCGGGCGAGGAGCCGGTTCCGGACACGCTCGGGACGCTGACGGAGCGCGAGGTCGAGGTGCTGAAGCTGGTGGCGCGGGGTCTGTCGAACGCCGAGATCGCGGCGGATCTGTTCGTGAGCGAGACCACGGTGAAGACGCACGTGGGCCATGTGCTGACGAAGCTGGGCCTGCGGGACCGGGTGCAGGCGGCGGTGTACGCCTACGAGAGCGGGCTGGTGCGCCCCGGCGCCCAGTAGGGGGCGCCGGGGCGTCCGGCGGGTCAGCCCTTGCTGATCTCCCAGAAGCGGAAGACCGTGGAGGCGTCGAGGGACCACTGGAGTCCGGAGACGTTGTCCCGGGCCACGGCGTACTGCTTGCTCTGCCACAGGGGCAGCAGCGGGAGCTCGTCGGCGACGATGGCCTGGAGCAGGGTGTAGTCCGCGGTGGTGACGGTGCGGTCCGAGGCGGCCGTCGTCTTCGGGATGATCTTCTGGGTGATCGTGGCGTTCTCGTAGTTGTTGTTCAGGACGTTGCCCTTGCCGAAGAACGGCTGGGTGAAGCTGTCCGCGTCCGGGTAGTCGGGGATCCAGCCCTTGACGTAGACGCCGTACTTGCCCGCGGCGATGTCCTTCTCGTACTGCTCGTACGCGACCGACTTGACGTCGGCCTGGAAGAGGCCGCTGTCGTTGAGCTGCTTGGCGATCGCCTGGAGCTCCCCGTCGGTGGCGGGGCCGAAGCGGGACGGCGTGGACCACAGGGTCAGCGTGACCTTGTCGGTGATGCCGGCCTTGCGCAGGACCTGCTTGGCCTTCGCGGGCTGCGGGCTGCCGCCGTAGCGGTCGAAGAACGCGGTGGTGTGGGCGGCGATGCCCGAGGGGATGATCGAGTACAGCGGGGTGGCGGTGCCGTTGTGGACGTCGCGCACGAGGGCTTCGCGGTCGACGAGGTAGGCGATCGCCTTGCGGACGGCGGGCTTTCCGGCCACGGGGTCGTCCATGTTGAAGACGAGGTGCTGGACCTCGGCTCCGGTGCCCTGGACGACGTCGATCTTTTCGTCGCCGGAGCCGCTGCTCGCGCCGCCGCTGCTGATGCCCGCGATGTCCTGGGCCGCGAGGCCGCGGAACGCGAAGTCGATGTCCCCGCTCTCCAGGGCGCTCTTGAGGGCGCCCTGGTCGTCGTGGAAGAACTTCATGGTGACGCCGGAGTTCTTGGGCTCGGCGGCGCCGGTGTAGGAGTCGTTGACCGAGAACTTGGCGCTCTCGCCGTCGATCGAGTCCAGGGTGTAGACGCCGGAGCCGACGGCCTTGCCGTCGGTGCGGATCTTGTCGGCGGGGTACTCGCGGTGGTCCACGATCGAGCCGGCGCCCGCTGCGATCTTGCTGGGGAAGGTCGCGTCGTCGGTCTTGAGGCGGAAGACGATGTTCTTGTCGTCCGGGGTCTCGATGGTCTCGATCGACGAGAGCAGGACGGCGGGGCCGTTCGGGTCGTTGATCTTCAGCGTGCGCTCGAAGGAGAACTTGACGTCCTTCGAGGTCAGGCTGTTGCCGTTGCTGAACTTCAGCCCGCCCTTGAGGGTGCAGCGGTAGACCTTGCTGCCGCCGCCCTCGAACTGGCACTGCTGGGCGGCGTCGGGCTCGGGGGCCGTGTTGCCCTTGGGGAAGCTCAGCAGGGTCTGGAAGACGTTGTTGAACAGGAGCCAGGAGCCCGCGTCGTAGCCCGAGGCGGGGTCCGTCGCGGTCACCTTGTCGGACATTCCCATGACCACCGTGCCGCCGGTGCCCTTGGAACCGCTCTCGGTCGTACCGCAACCGCTGAGCAGGGCGGCGGCGGTCACCGCGCCGAGGGGGGCCGCCAACCACTGGTTACGTCTCTTCACGCGAACGTGCCTCACTGTCTTGACTGGTATGTCCGCCGGCCCGCGACACCCGCTGCCGGTTGCTGCAGCTCGCTGCAGGGTCAGCCGCTCATGCCGCGGCCGAGTTCCCACAGCTGAAGGTCCGAGATGGAGTTGACCGACCACTCCACACCGGTGATCCCGTCGCGTGCGGCGACGTACTGCTTGCCCTGCCACAGCGGCAGGACGGGTACGTCCTCGGCGACGATGTCCTGGATCTCGCCGAAGGTCTGCGCGGCGACGGTACGGTCGCCCGTGCGCCGGGACTCGGGGATCAGCTTGTTGCGCACCTTGCCGTTCACGTACGGCGTGTTGAGGAAGTTGCCCTCCTCCAGGAACGGTGCGGTGAAGTTGTCGGCGTCGGGGAAGTCGGGGAACCAGCCGAGGCCGTAGACCCCGTACTCGCCCTTCTTCTGCGCGGGGCGGAACTCGGCCCACGGGGCGCCCTTGACCGTGACCTCGAACAGCTTGGTGGCGTCGAGCTGGGCCTTGAGGGCCTCGAACTCGGCGGCGGTGCCGTCGCCGTAGTGGTCCGTCGTGTAGTTCAGGGTGAGCTTCACGGGGGTGCGGACGCCGGCGTCGCGCAGCAGCTTGGCCGCGGCGGCGGTGTCGTGCTCGCCGTACTTGTTGAAGAACGAGTTCACGTGGCCGCCGATGCTGGACGGCACGAGGGAGTACAGGGGCTCGGCGGACTTGCCGTAGACCTTCTCGATGAGGGCGGCCCGGTCGACCGCGGCGGCGAGCGCCTGGCGGACGGCCTTCTCCTTCACGACGGGAGCCTGGGTGTTGAAGCCGAGGTAGCGGATCTCCAGGCCGGGCATCGGAACGAGCTTGACGCCCTTCGGCGGGTTGTCCGTCAGGTCCTGGATCTGGGCGGGCGAGAGGCTGCGGGACATCATGTGGATGTCGCCGTCGGCCAGGGCCTTGCCCATCGCGGCGGAGTCGGCGAAGGTGCGCAGCTCGACCTTGTCGTTCTTGAGCTTCAGGTCGCCCTTGTACTTGTCGTTCTTGGTGAAGACGGCCCGGACGAGCTCGTTGTCCTTGACCTCGGCCTTCATCGTGTACGGGCCGGAGCCGTCGACGTCGAAGCCGGTGCGCAGCTTCTTGGCGTCGTACGTCTTGCGGTTGACGATGCCGGCGGCGGGCGTGGAGAGCTTGTGCGGGAAGGTCGCGTCGGGGGTCTTCAGGTGGAAGACGACGGTGTTCTCGCCCTTGGTCTCGACGGTGTCGAGGGTGGAGAGGAGTCCGGCGGGGCCGTTGTCGTCGTTGATTCCGAGGACGCGCTCGATGGAGAACTTGACGTCCGCGGCGGTCAGCGGGTCGCCGTTGGCGAACTCGAGGCCGGGGCGCAGGGTGCAGCGGTAGCTCTCGTTGCCCTGGTCGGTGAAGCGGCAGTCGGAGGCCGCTTCGGGGACGGGCTCGCCGCCGCCGCGCGGGATGTGCATGAGCGTCTGCACGGTCTGGCGCAGGACGTTCCAGGCGCCGGCGTCGTAGGCGTAGGCGGGGTCGAAGGGGGCGGGGGCGTAGTCCGCGGCCTCGAACCGGTCGGTGGTGCCGACGACGATCGCCCCTCCGCCCGCTCCCCCGCCGGTGGCGCTGCCGCAGGCGGCGAGCGCGGGGGTGAGCAGTACGGCGGCAGCCGTCAGCACCAGGTTCTTGCGGTTCATCCTCGGAGTTCTCCCTCAACCGGCACTTGTCACAGCGGTGTAGGGGCACTGCGCGGCGGTCGCCCGTTCGGGGCGGAACGATCGGGCCGGGTCAGTTGACGATCGGTTCCGTGCGAGCCGCGTACAGGGGTGTGTACGTCGGTCCGCGAAGGTGCGGCGTAGTGCCTGCGCTGACGATAGTGGGCTCGGGCGGGATGGCTGGAACTGGTCTGACTTGGGGCGTAATCGCACGGTGATGGGTGCGCACTGACTGCGCACGGTGACGGCGGGTCGGATTCGGTCAGGAGCTGATCAATCCGGACACAAAGGAAGGCCATCGGGGGCGCGGGGGCGCGCGATGGGGCGATATCAGGTGACAAAGGTCACCCGAAGCGGGCCCGGCGCGGCGATGGAATTTCGGCCTCCGCCGACGGGGCGGGCGCTTGCGGAAGCGGATGGTGACGCGGCGTGTTCGCCTGTCCGTCACCTGCGGTCACGGGTCAGTTCATCCGGGTGATGAGGGAGCGCAGGAAGGGCAGGTCGACGTCTTCGAGGGAGGCGACGACGGTGCGGCCGGGGGCGGGGGCGATGGTGCCGACGGACGGTACGGCGACGACCCGGCAGCCGGCGGCTTCGGCGGCGGCGACCCCGGTGGCGGTGTCCTCGATGACGGCGCAGCGGGAGGGGTGGGCGCCGAGTTCCCGGGCGGCGAGGAGGTAGGGGTCGGGGTGGGGCTTGGTGCGGGGGACCTCGTCGCCGGCGATGCTGAAGGTGAAGCGCTCGGGGCCCAGGGACCGCATGATCCGGTCGATGACGCGCCGGTGGGAGGCGGACACGAGGGCGGTGGGGACGTTGTGGCGGGCCAGCTCGGCCAGCAGGCGTTCGGCTCCGGGCATGAGCGGCACGTGGTCGGCGATGCGCGACTCGAAGCGCTCGTTGAGGAGCACGCTGAGTTCGGCGAGGGTGATGTCGGCGCCGGTGGCCTCGATGAGGTAGCCCGCGCTGCGGCTCATGGGGCCGCCGACGACGATGTCCTTCCAGGACTCGTCGAGGCGGTGTCCGAGCTCGCCGAAGACGGCCACTTCGGATTCCCACCAGAAGCCCTCGGTGTCCACGAGGGTGCCGTCCATGTCGAGCAGTACGGCCTGCAGCGCCGAGCCGTCGGCCGTCCGGGGGACGGATGCGGGAACCGTACTGGTCATACGGCACACCTCCTGAAGGGGACGAGAAGGCCGGCCGCCTTTCCCCGCGGGATGACCCCCCGGGGAGCAGGCGACCGGCCTGTGTGGGACCGACCAGTGTACGTCTCGTCCGCTTATCGTGCGTTGAAGTACTTGGCTTCGGGGTGGTGGATGACGATCGCGTCGGTGGACTGCTCGGGGTGGAGCTGGAACTCCTCGGAGAGGTGGACGCCGATCCGCTCGGGCTGGAGCAGGTCGGCGATCTTGGCGCGGTCTTCCAGGTCGGGGCAGGCGCCGTAGCCGAGGGAGAAGCGCGCGCCCCGGTACTTGAGCTCGAACATTTCCTCCACGCGTGCCGGGTCCTCGCCGCCGAAGCCGAGCTCGGCACGGACGCGGGCGTGCCAGTACTCGGCGAGGGCCTCGGCCAGCTGGACGGACAGGCCGTGCAGCTCCATGTACTCGCGGTAGGCGTTGTCGGCGAACAGCCGTGCGGTCTCCTCGCCGATCCGGGAGCCGACGGTGACGACCTGGAGGCCGACCACGTCGGTCTCGCCGGACTCCTCCGGGCGGAAGAAGTCGGCGAGGCACAGGCGGCGGCCGCGGCGCTGGCGGGGGAAGGTGAAGCGGGTGCGCTCGGAGCCGTCCTCGTGGAGGAGGATCAGGTCGTCGCCCTTGGAGACGCAGGGGAAGTAGCCGTAGACGACGGCCGCTTCGAGCAGGTTGTCGGTGTGGAGGCGGTCGAGGAGGCCGCGCAGGCGGGGGCGGCCCTCGCTCTCGACGAGCTCCTCGTAGGTGGCGCCGCCGGCGCGGGCCTGCTTGAGGCCCCACTGGCCCTTGAAGAGGGCGCCTTCGTCGAGCCAGGACGCGTAGTCCTTGAGGCCGATGCCCTTGATGACGCGGGTGCCCCAGAACGGCGGGGTGGGGACGGGGTTGTCGGTGGAGACGTCGGAGCGGCCGCCCGGCTCCTCGGATTCGGTGACCTGGAGGAGGGGGGTGTCGCGCTTGGCGACGCGGCGCTGCTTGAGTTCGGGCAGCTTGGCACCGGGTACTCCGCGCTTGACGGCGATGAGGGCGTCCATGAGGCGCAGGCCCTCGAAGGCGTCGCGGGCGTAGCGGACTTCGCCCTCGTAGATCTCGTGGAGGTCCTGCTCGACGTAGGCGCGGGTGAGTGCGGCGCCGCCGAGGATGACCGGGTAGTCGGCGGCCATCTTGCGCTGGTTGAGCTCTTGCAGGTTCTCCTTCATGATCACGGTCGACTTCACGAGGAGACCGGACATGCCGATGACGTCCGCCCGGTGTTCTTCGGCGGCTTCGAGGATCGCGGAGACGGGCTGCTTGATGCCGAGGTTGACGACGTTGTAGCCGTTGTTGGACAGGATGATGTCGACGAGGTTCTTGCCGATGTCGTGGACGTCGCCGCGGACGGTGGCGAGGACGATGGTGCCCTTGCCCTCGGCGTCCGACTTCTCCATGTGGGGTTCGAGGTGGGCGACGGCGGTCTTCATGACCTCGGCGGACTGGAGGACGAAGGGGAGCTGCATCTGGCCGGAGCCGAAGAGCTCGCCGACGACCTTCATGCCCTCGAGGAGGGTGTCGTTGACGATGTCGAGGGCGGGGCGCTCCCGGAGGGCCTCGTCGAGGTCGGTCTCCAGGCCGTTCTTCTCGCCGTCGATGATGCGCCGGCGCAGGCGCTCCTCCAGCGGGAGGGCGAGGAGTTCCTCGGCGCGTCCGGCCTTGAGGGACTTGGTGTTGACGCCCTCGAAGAGCGCCATGAGCTTCTGGAGCGGGTCGTAGCCCTCGGCGCGGCGGTCGTAGATGAGGTCGAGGGCGGTGTTGACCTGCTCGTCGTCGAAGCGGGCGATGGGCAGGATCTTCGAGGCGTGCACGATGGCCGAGTCGAGGCCGGCCTTGACGCACTCGTCGAGGAACACGGAGTTCAGCAGGACGCGGGCGGCCGGGTTGAGTCCGAAGGAGATGTTGGACAGGCCGAGCGTGGTCTGGACGTCGGGGCGGCGGCGCTTGAGTTCGCGGATCGCCTCGATGGTGGCGATGCCGTCCTTGCGGGACTCCTCCTGGCCGGTGCAGATGGTGAAGGTCAGGGTGTCGATGAGGATGTCCGACTCGCGGATGCCCCAGTTCGAGGTGAGGTCCTCGATGAGCCGTTCGGCGATGGCGACCTTGTGCTCGACGGTACGGGCCTGGCCGTCCTCGTCGATGGTGAGGGCGATCAGCGCGGCGCCGTGCTCCTGGGCCAGTCGGGTGACCTGGGCGAAGCGGGACTGCGGTCCGTCGCCGTCCTCGTAGTTGACGGAGTTGATGACGGCGCGGCCGCCGAGCTTCTCCAGGCCCGCCTTGATGACGGCGACCTCGGTGGAGTCGAGGACGATGGGGAGGGTGGAGGCGGTGGCGAAGCGGCCGGCGAGTTCCTCCATGTCGGTGACGCCGTCGCGGCCCACGTAGTCGACGCAGAGGTCGAGCATGTGGGCGCCTTCGCGGATCTGGTCGCGGGCCATCTCGACGCAGTCGTCCCAGCGGGCTTCGAGCATGGCCTCGCGGAACTTCTTGGAGCCGTTGGCGTTGGTGCGCTCGCCGATCGCCATGTACGCGGTGTCCTGGCGGAACGGCACGGTCTGGTAGAGCGAGGAGGCGCCGGGCTCGGGGCGCGGCTCGCGGACGGCCGGGGCGAGGCCGCGGACCCGCTCGACGACCTGGCGCAGGTGCTCGGGCGTGGTGCCGCAGCAGCCGCCGACCAGGGAGAGGCCGTACTCGCGGACGAAGCTCTCCTGGGCGTCGGCGAGCTCGGAGGCCGACAGGGGGTAGTGCGCGCCGTCCTTGGTGAGGATGGGCAGGCCGGCGTTGGGCATGCAGGAGAGCGGGATGCGCGCGTTGCGGGCGAGGTAGCGCAGGTGCTCGCTCATCTCGGCCGGGCCGGTGGCGCAGTTCAGGCCGATCATGTCGATGCCGAGGGGCTCCAGCGAGGTCAGCGCGGCGCCGATCTCGGAGCCGAGGAGCATGGTGCCGGTGGTCTCGACGGTGACGGAGCAGATCAGCGGCACGCTGACGCCGAGGGCGTCCATGGCGCGGCGGGCGCCGATGATGGACGACTTGGTCTGGAGCAGGTCCTGCGTGGTCTCGACGAGCAGGGCGTCGGCGCCGCCGGCGATGAGACCTTCGGCGTTGGTCTGGTAGGCGTCGCGGATGGCGTCGTACGAGATGTGGCCGAGGGTGGGCAGCTTGGTGCCGGGGCCCATGGATCCCAGGACCCAGCGCTGCTGTCCGGTGGAGGCGGTGTAGGCGTCGGCGGACTCGCGGGCGATGCGGGCGCCGGCCTCGGAGAGCTCGTGGTTGCGCTCCGGGATGTCGTATTCGGCGAGCGCGGAGAGGTTTGCTCCGAACGTGTTCGTCTCGACGCAGTCCACACCGACGGCGAAGTAGGCGTCGTGCACGGAGCGGACGATGTCCGGGCGCGTGGCGTTGAGGACCTCGTTGCATCCTTCGAGGTTCTGGAAGTCCTCGAGGGTGGGGTCCTGGGCCTGGAGCATCGTCCCCATGGCTCCGTCGGCGACGACCACGCGCGAGGCGAGCGCCTGGCGGAGGGCGTCGGCCCGGGTCTGGGTGTCAGCGGGCGGGTTAGGCAACGAGGCCATGGAATGCTCCCTGGGATGCGACGGCTGTCGGCTTTGCGCCCTTGTGTCGAGGCGCACGCCGTCAGGGTAACCGCGCAGGTGCCGGGCAGGTGAAGGCGTCCACGCTCCGGACGGCGACCTAGGCAACTAGGAAAGTCATCCTGGTGCGGGGGTGGCTGGCTCGACTCGGTCTTGACAGACTTTCCCGGACCATGCACAAGGTCGGCATCGACCGATAGTGTTCGTCATTGTCGAACCACGTCCGGCTCGCCGTCTCATCCACGCGCGGCCGGCAAGCACAGCAGGAGGCTGCGCGATGGCACGGAACATCCAGTCGCTCGAACGGGCTGCTGCGATGCTGCGCCTGCTCGCGGGCGGTGAACGCCGGCTGGGGCTGTCCGACGTGGCCTCCTCGCTCGGCCTGGCCAAGGGCACGGCTCACGGGATCCTGCGCACGCTGCAGGCCGAGGGCTTCGTGGAGCAGGATCAGGCCTCGGGGCGCTACCAGCTGGGCGCCGAGCTGCTCCGTCTGGGCAACAGCTATCTGGACGTGCACGAGCTGCGGGCACGGGCCCTCGTCTGGACGGACGACCTGGCGCGGGCCAGCGGCGAGAGCGTGTACGTCGGCGTGCTCCACAAGCAGGGCGTGCTGATCATGCACCACGTCTTCCGGCCGGACGACAGCCGTCAAGTGCTGGAGGTGGGGGCCATGCAGCCGCTGCACTCCACGGCGCTGGGCAAGGTCCTGTCGGCGTACGACCCGGTGGCGCACAGCGAGGCGGTGGAGGCCGAGCGCGAGGCGCTCACCCCGGCCACGGTCACGGACCTGGCGGCCTTCGAGGCCGAGCTGGACCTCACGCGGGCCCGCGGCTGGGCCGCGGACGTGGAGGAGACCTGGGAGGGCCTGGCGTCGGTCAGTGCCCCCATCCACGACCGCCGGCGGATGCCGGTGGGCGCGGTCGCCGTGGCGGGCGCGGTGGAGCGGGTGTGCGGCCCGTCCGGCGAGGTGCGGTCCGAGCTCGTGGCCGCCGTACGGGACTGCGCCCGCGCGGTGTCGCGGGATCTGGGCGCCGGCCGGTTCTGACCGCTCGCGGGCCGTACCCGCGGGAGCCGGGCAGTACGGGCGTGACGCGCGACGCGTCACGCCCCTTCGGCATGCCCGGATTAGAGCGGTTTGCGGCTGTTTACCTGGTGGTAACGATCCGGCATTCGGCCGCTTCGGACTCTTGACGCCATCTTCACCAGGGCGGAAAACTGCCGTTCACCGGTCGGCATTGTCGAACAGCTAACGGCAATACGCGTTAGGGTGTGGCAGAGCCAAGGGCCGGAATTGCACTCACCGAGTGCGCGGACCACCGGAAGGGACCCGGTGTCCGCTCACCCCCTGGACGTAGGACAAAGGAGTCGCGGGTGTCCAGCTCCGACATCTTCATCGGCGAGACCATCGGTACCGCCCTGCTCACACTGCTCGGCGGCGGCGTCTGCGCCGCGCTGACCCTCAAGAGCTCCAAGGCCCGCGGCGCGGGCTGGCTCGCCATCACCTTCGGGTGGGGCTTCGCGGTGCTGATCGCCGCCTACGTGTCCGCTCCGCTCTCCGGCGCGCACCTCAACCCGGCCGTCACCGTCGGCATCGCCGTCAAGGACGGCGAATGGGGCAACACCGGCGTCTACCTGGCCGGCCAGCTCCTCGGTGCCATGATCGGCTCCGTGCTGATGTGGATCACGTACTACGGCCAGTTCCGGGCGCACCTGACGGACCCGGAGCTGAAGCCCGACCTCACGCAGCCCGCCGGCCCGGTGCTCGGGATCTTCTCCACGGGCCCCGAGATCCGCAACGTGGTCCAGAACCTCGCCACCGAGATCATCGGCACCGCGGTCCTGATCCTGGCCATCCTCACCCAGGGCCTCCAGGACGGCGGCAAGGGCCTCGGCGTCATCGGCGTCCTGATCACGTCGTTCGTGGTCGTCGGCATCGGCCTCTCGCTGGGCGGCCCGACCGGCTACGCCATCAACCCGGTGCGCGACCTCGGCCCGCGCATCGTCCACGCTCTCCTGCCGCTGCCGAACAAGGGCGGCTCGGACTGGGGATACTCCTGGATCCCGGTGGTGGGCCCGCTCGTCGGCGCCGTGCTCGCCGGCGGTCTGTACAACATCGCGTTCGCCTGATTCGCAAGAACAGCAGCAGCTGCACCGACCACCTGACTCGCTTCCCTCTTACGGACATCCAGGAGCAGACACCATGACCAAGAGCACCGGTACTTCCTCCCACGGAGCCGGCCCGTTCATCGCCGCGATCGACCAGGGCACCACCTCCTCCCGCTGCATCGTCTTCGACCGCGACGGCCGCATCGTGTCGGTCGACCAGAAGGAGCACGAGCAGATCTTCCCGAAGCCGGGCTGGGTCGAGCACGACGCCACGGAGATCTGGACCAACGTGCAGGAGGTCGTCGCCGGGGCGATCGCCAAGGCGGAGATCACCGCGGCCGACGTCAAGGCCGTCGGCATCACCAACCAGCGCGAGACCACCGTGCTGTGGGACCGGCACACCGGCGAGCCGGTGCACAACGCGCTCGTGTGGCAGGACACCCGCACCGACGCCCTCTGCAAGGAGCTCGGCCGCAACGTCGGCCAGGACCGCTTCCGCCGCGAGACCGGCCTGCCGCTCGCGTCGTACTTCGCCGGCCCGAAGGTCCGCTGGCTGCTCGACAACGTCGACGGCCTGCGCGAGCGCGCCGAGGCCGGCGACATCCTCTTCGGCACCATGGACTCCTGGGTCATCTGGAACCTCACCGGCGGCGTGAACGGCGGCGTGCACGTCACGGACGTCACCAACGCCTCCCGCACCATGCTGATGAACCTCCACACCCTGGCGTGGGACGAGAAGATCGCCGAGTCCATGGGCGTCCCGCTCAACGTGCTCCCGGAGATCAAGTCCTCCGCCGAGATCTACGGGGAGGTGAAGGAGGGCGCCCTCGCCGGCGTCCCCGTCGCCTCCGCGCTCGGCGACCAGCAGGCCGCGCTGTTCGGCCAGACCTGTTTCGCCGAGGGCGAGGCCAAGTCCACGTACGGCACCGGCACGTTCATGCTGATGAACACCGGCGACAAGATCATCAACTCCTACAGCGGCCTGCTGACCACGGTCGGCTACCAGATCGGCGAGCAGAAGCCCGTCTACGCCCTGGAAGGCTCCATCGCCGTCACCGGCTCGCTCGTCCAGTGGATGCGCGACCAGATGGGCATGATCAAGACCGCGGCCGAGATCGAGACCCTGGCCTCCTCCGTCGACGACAACGGCGGCGCGTACTTCGTGCCGGCCTTCTCCGGCCTGTTCGCCCCGTACTGGCGCTCCGACGCCCGCGGCGTGATCGCCGGCCTCACCCGCTACGTCACCAGGGCGCACATCGCCCGTGCCGTGCTGGAGGCCACCGCCTGGCAGACCCGCGAGATCACCGACGCCATGACCAAGGACTCCGGCGTCGAGCTGGCGGCGCTCAAGGTCGACGGTGGTATGACGTCCAACAACCTGCTGATGCAGACGCTCTCCGACTTCCTGGACGCCCCCGTGGTGCGCCCGATGGTCGCCGAGACCACCTGCCTCGGTGCCGCCTACGCCGCCGGCCTGGCCGTCGGCTTCTGGCCCGACACGGACGCGCTGCGCGCGAACTGGCGCCGGGCCGCCGAGTGGACCCCGCGGATGCCCGCCGACCAGCGGGACCGCGAGTACAAGAACTGGCTCAAGGCCGTCGAGCGGACCATGGGCTGGATCGACGAGGACGAGAACAGCTGACACCGGCTGACGTACTTGTCGATCACTGACAGCTGACGAGGAGCTAACAATGAGCAGCCTGCAGAGCGTGCCCGCACTGGGCACGCACCCGACCGCCGGTTCGACCGCGAGCCGCGCCGAGACCAGAGAGCAGCTGGCGAAGGCCACGTACGACCTGCTGGTCATCGGCGGCGGAATCCTGGGCACTTCGGTGGCCTGGCACGCCGCGCAGTCGGGTCTGCGGGTCGCCATGGTGGACGCCGGCGACTTCGCCGGCGCCACCTCCTCGGCCTCCTCCAAGCTCGTCCACGGCGGTCTGCGCTACCTGCAGACCGGCGCGGTCAAGCTGGTCGCCGAGAACCACCACGAGCGCCGGGTGCTGGCCAAGGACGTGGCCCCGCACCTGGTCAACCCGCTGACCTTCTACCTGCCCGTCTACAAGGGCGGACCGGTCGGCGCGGCCAAACTGGGCGCGGGCGTCTTCGCCTACTCCGCCCTCTCGGCCTTCGGCGACGGCATCGGCAAGGTCATATCGCCCGCCCGCGCCGCCGCCGACAACCCGGGCCTGCGCACGGACAACCTGAAGGCCGTCGCGGTCTACTACGACCACCAGATGAACGACTCGCGCGTCGCGGTCATGACGGTCCGTGCGGCCGTCGAGTCCGGCGCCGTCGTCCTCAACCACGCCGAGGTCACCGGCCTGCGCACGACGCAGGGCCGGGTCTCGGGCGCCGAGCTCAAGGACCGCCTGGACGGTACGGAGTTCGGGGTCAACGCGCGCGTCGTGCTCAACGCCACCGGCCCGTGGGTGGACCACCTGCGGCGCATGGAAGACAAGCACTCGATGCCGTCGATCCGCCTCTCCAAGGGCGCGCACATCGTCATGAAGCGCAAGTCGCCGTGGAAGGCCGCGATGGCCACCCCGATCGACAAGTACCGCATCACCTTCGCCCTCCCGTGGGAGGACCAGCTGCTGCTCGGAACGACCGACGAGAAGTACGAGGGCGACCCGGCGGACGTGCGCGCCACCGAGTCCGACATCCAGCAGATCCTGGACGAGGCGGCGTTCTCGGTGCAGGACGCCGACCTGGACCGCTCGCTGATGACGTACGCCTTCGCGGGCCTGCGGGTGCTGCCCGGCGGCCCCGGCGGCGTCGAGAAGGCCAAGCGCGAGACCGTGGTCTCCGAGGGCAAGGGCGGCATGCTGTCCGTCGCCGGCGGCAAGTGGACCACGTACCGCCACATCGGCCGCGTCGTCATGGACAAGCTGGCGAAGCTGCCCGGCAGCCCGCTGACCGAGGACATGGAGCCGGTGAAGTCCCTGGTGCGCCGGGTGCCGCTGCCCGGTGTCGCCAACCCGAACGCCGTCGCGCACCGCCTGCTGGTGGACCGCGACCCGGGGATGCGGATGGACCCGCTGACCGCGCGCCACCTGGCGACCCACTACGGCTCCCTGGCCTTCGACATCGCCCGTCTCGTCAACGAGGACCCGTCGCTGGGCGAGCGGATCCACGAGGACGGCCCGGAGATCTGGGCGCAGGTCGCCTACGCCCGGGACCACGAGTGGGCCGAGACCGCCGACGACGTCCTGCGCCGCCGTACGACGGTGACGATCCGCGGTCTGGACACGGACGGCGTGCGGGCGCGCGTCGAGGACATGCTCAGCCGCAAGGCCTGAGCCCGTCCGGCCCGCGGGGCCCGGTGCACGAACCGGGCCGCGCGGGCCGCAGAAGGGGCGGTCCGCATGCGGACCGCCCCTTTGTGCTGTACATCGCCGTTTTCCGCACGCTGTGGCGGGGATGGATCCAAGCCGTAGGCTGACCCCGGTAACGGCAAGGGAACTTCGGAAGGAGACCTGGGTGATCGAGCTTGAGGGCGTGCCCGAGCTGATCGACCCGGTCATGGTGGCCGCGTTCGAGGGCTGGAACGACGCGGGTGACGCGGCCTCCGGTGCGGTGGCGCACCTGGACCGGGAGTGGAAGGGCGAGGTCTTCGCGGCTCTGGACGCCGAGGACTACTACGACTTCCAGGTCAACCGCCCCACGGTGTGGCTGGACGGCGGAGTACGGAAGATCACCTGGCCCACGACGCGGCTGTCCGTGGTCCGCATCGGCGGGGCGAAGCCGCGCGACCTCGTACTGGTCCGCGGGATCGAACCGTCCATGCGCTGGCGGTCGTTCTGCAACGAGATCCTCGGTTTCGCGCACGAGCTGGGCGTCGAGATGGTCGTCATCCTCGGGTCGCTGCTCGGCGACACCCCGCACACCCGGCCGGTGCCGGTCAGCGGCGTGACGTCGGATCCGGACCTGGCGCGGACCATGGACCTGGAGGAGACCCGGTACGAGGGCCCGACGGGCATCGTGGGGATCCTCCAAGAGGCTTGTACGCACGCGGGGGTGCCCGCGGTGTCGCTGTGGGCGGCGGTGCCGCACTACGTGTCGCAGCCGCCGAACCCGAAGGCGACGCTGGCGCTGCTGAACCGGCTGGAGGATCTGATCGACCTGCGGATCCCGCTGGGCGAACTGCCGGAGGACGCACGGGCCTGGCAGCTGGGCGTGGACCAACTGGCCGCCGAGGACAGCGAAGTGGCGGAGTACGTCCAGACTCTGGAGGAGGCCCGCGACACGGCCGATCTCCCGGAGGCGTCCGGCGAGGCCATCGCGCGGGAGTTCGAGCGGTACCTGCGGCGGCGCGACGGCGGTCCGGGGCCGGCCACGGACGGCGGCGACGCGACGTACCTGCGGGACACGTCGGGCGGGCGGACCCGGCCGCCGAAGCCGCCCCGCAAGCCGGACGGATCCCCGGAGGACACCCCTCCGCCGGAGACCCCGGAGGGGTAGCGCACGGCGACCGGCCCCGGGCGGCGCCCGCTGCGGGCCGCGGGGCCGGTGCGGGCGTGCAGGGGCGAGAACGGCCGAGGGGGCCGGCACCGTGAGGTGCCGGCCCCCTCGCACGTACGGGGTGCCGTGTCGCCGTGCGGCTGCCCGGTGGCTGCCGGCGGCTGCCGTGCCGCTACAGCGCGACGCCCAGGAGGGCGTCCACCGTGCGGGAGACCAGGCCGGGCGCGGACTCGTCCGTGCCGCCGCCGGACTCCTGGAGCGCGGCCCAGCGGTCGACCGCGGCGAGCGCGGCGGGCGCGTCCAGGTCGTTGGCGAGGGCCTCGCGGACCTCCTCGACGAGCGCCTCGGCGGACGGTCCGTCGGGGCGGGAGACGGCCGCGCGCCAGTGCCCGAGCCGCTCGACGGCGGCCTCCAGGACGGCGTCGGTCCACTCCCAGTCGGCGCGGTAGTGGTGCGACAGCAGGGCGAGGCGGATGGCGACGGGGTCGACACCGGCCCGGCGCAGCGCCGAGACGAAGACGAGGTTGCCCTTGGACTTGGACATCTTCTCGCCGTGGAGGGCGACCATGCCGGCGTGGACGTACGCCTTGGCCATGGGGAACTCGCCGGTCAGCACCTGGGCGTGGGAGGCGCCCATCTCGTGGTGCGGGAAGGCCAGGTCCGAGCCGCCGCCCTGGATGTCGAAGCCCATCCCGAGGTGGTCGAGGGCGATGGCGACGCACTCGATGTGCCAGCCGGGCCGGCCGCGGCCGAGGGACGCGCCGTCCCAGCTGGGCTCGCCCTCGCGGGCGGCCATCCACAGCATCGGGTCGAGCGGGTTCTTCTTGCCGGGGCGCTCGGGGTCGCCGCCGCGCTCGGCGGACAGCAGCCGCATCGCCTCGGCGTCGAGGTTCGAGACCTTGCCGAAGTTCGGGTCGGACTCGACGGAGAAGTAGACGTCGCCTTCGAGCTCGTAGGCGGCGCCCGCGTCGCGGAGCCGTTCCACGAGCGGCACGATGCCGGGTATGGCCTCGACGGCGCCGATGTAGTGCTGCGGAGGGAGCATCCGCAGGGCGGTCATGTCCTCGCGGAACAGGGAGGTCTCGCGCTCGGCGAGTTCGGTCCAGTCGTGGCCGTCGCGCAGGGCCCGCTCCAGCAGCGGGTCGTCCACGTCGGTCACGTTCTGGACGTAGTGAACCTGCCGCTTGGTGTCGAGCCACACGCGCTGGACGAGGTCGAACGCGTTGTAGGTCGCCGCGTGACCCATGTGGGTCGCGTCGTACGGGGTGATCCCGCAGACGTAGATACGGGCGACGGGACCCGGGACGAGGGTGATCGTCCGCTGGGTCGCGGTGTCGTGGATCCGGAGGTCGCGGCCCTTGCCGGGCAGGGCGGGAACCTCAGAAGCGGGCCAGGCATGCATGCCTTGAGCCTAACCGGACGGATGTTCCGGAAACGAACCGGATGGGGACTGTTGGCCGGATCGGCGCTCTTGCGGTCCGCCGGGGGGTGTGCATGGGCCGCGGTCGGCGCTGCGGTGCACGTCAGACGGGCGGCCACGGGATCGCGGGCCACTGCCCGGAGGGTTCCGGGTGCCGCCCGGTGCGCAGCAGCTGAGCCACCCGGCCGCGTACGGCGGCCAGCTCGGCCGGGGTGATCAGTTCGGCCAGCCGGGTGGCGAGGGGGGTGCCGTCGGCGAGCGCGCGGGCGAGTCCGGTGAGCACGGTCACGGCCTCGGGGGTCAGGGGTTCGCCGGCCCAGCCCCAGAGCAGGGTGCGCAGCTTGTCCTCGGTGTGGAAGGTGACGCCGTGGTCGATGCCGTAGAGGCGCCCGCCGGGTGCCGGGAGCAGGTGGCCGCCCTTGCGGTCGCCGTTGTTGATCACGGCGTCGAGGACGGCGAGCCGGCGCAGGCGCAGGTCGTCGGCGTGGACGAGGAGGGCGGTACGGCCCTCCCCGACCTCGGCGAAGGCGACGGGCCGCCAGCCCTCGCCGGCCTCCTCGCCGTCCACGAGGGCGAGCAGGCCGCCCTCGGGCGCCTGCTCCTCGGACTCGATCCACTGCTGGACCATGCCCTCGCCGTACGGGCCGTCGCGCAGCACGGTCGGGGGGATCAGGTCCCAGCCACTGGCCTGTGAGAGCAGGTACGCGGCCACCTCGCGGCGGGCGAGGTTGCCGTCGGGGAAGTCCCACAGGGGGCGCTCCCCCGCGACCGGCTTGTACACGCACTGGGCGGTTGCACCGTCACATGTGACGGTGCACAGCAGCACGGCATTGGAGGCCTCGCGGATGCGGCTGCGCACGGTCAGCTCGCCGCGCCTGAGCAGCTCTTCGGTGTCCACGGTCGTCACGCTCCGCGGCGGTATCCGTTCTGGCGCGGACAGACGTGCCCCTCCGGGTCCAGCGGCAGGCTGCACAGCGGGCACGGCGGCCGGCCGGCGTTGACGACGTCGAGGGCGCGCTTGGCGAACGCGCGGGCCTGCGCCCCGGTGAGGCGGACCCGCAGCATCGGCGGGCCGTTCTCCTCGTCCTGGAGGAGCCTTTCCTCGGCTTCCGCGAGGTCTTCCTCCGAGTCGGCGTCCAGTTCGACGAGCGCCTGCGCCTCGACGATCATGCGCTGCTCCTCGCCGTCCCAGGCGAGTGCCATGGTGCCGACGCGGAACTCCTCGTCGACGGGCACGTCGAGCGGGGCGGTGTCGGTGACCTCTGCGGGGGCGACGGCGGGCACGGGGGCGTTGCCCCCGGTGCGCCGGACGACCTCGTCCAGCAGCTCGTCCATCCGCTCGGCGAGCGCGGCGACCTGGGTCTTCTCCAGGGAGACGCTGGTGACCCGGGGGCCGGCGGACGCCTGGAGGAAGAACGTACGGCGTCCAGGCAGACCGACCGTGCCGGCCACGAAGCGTTCCGGCGGGTCGTAGAGGAACACCTGACGGGGCACGTCCAGTCTCCAGGGGAATCCGGCTGCGGAACACGTGCAGCGCGCGGGCAGGGCGGGGCCGGGGTCCGGCGTTCTCCACCCTACTGCGCCGTTCGATCACACCGCGCCCGTGGCGCCTCCCACGACGGCGTTCGCGCCATATTCCCCGCCGTTCCCGGCCGTCCCTGCCTCCCCTGCCGTCCCCGCCGTGTCGGCGTCCTCGGCGGTGTCCGCGGCCTCTGCGGGGCGGGTGTTCGCGGCGGGCTCGCGCGGGGCGAGCGAGCCGAGGTCGCCGGTGTCGCCGAGGCGCAGCAGGAAGGGGCGCAGCGGGGTGTACCGCACGACGGTGACCGAGCAGGGCTCCACGGAGACCCGCTGGAAGAGGTCGAGGTGCATGCCGAGGGCGTCCGCGACAAGGGACTTGATGATGTCGCCGTGGGAGCACATCAGGTAGACGGCCCCGGCGCCGTGCTCCTCTTCGATGCGGGCGTTCCAGTCGCGTACGGCCTCGACGGCGCGCTGCTGCATGGCCCGCATCGACTCGCCGCCCGGGAAGGCGGCGGCGGAGGGGTGCTGCTGGACGACCTTCATGAGGGGTTCGTCGGCCAGTTCGGAGAGTTTGCGCCCGGACCAGTCGCCGTAGTCGCACTCGCCGATGCGGTCGTCGGTGTGCAGGGGCAGGCCGGGCCGGGCGGCCAGCAGCGGTGCCAGGGTCTCCGCGCAGCGCTGGAGCGGGCTGGTGACGGCGGCGGCCAGCGGCAGTGCGGCGAGCCGCCCGGGGAGCGCGGCCGCCTGCGCGGCGCCGTGCTCGTCGAGCGTGACCCCGGGGGTCCATCCGGCGAGCAGCCCGGCGGTGTTGGCGGTGGAGCGTCCGTGCCGTACGAGGATCAGCGTGGCCATGCGGACCAGCGTAGGCGCTGCCGCGCGGATGCGGGGCGGGTGCGGGCGGGGGACAATGCCCGGCGTGATTGTCGACTGCGCGATTTACAAGGACGGCAGCCGGGTGGCGGGTCCGGCCGATTTCTCGGACGCCCTGGACGAGGCGAGGGCCGGCGGGGACGCGTTCCTGTGGATCGGGGTCCACGAACCGACCGCGCGCGAATTCGATCTCGTCAGCAGCGAGTTCGGGCTGCATCCGCTGGCGGTGGAGGACGCGCTGACCGCGCACCAGCGGCCGAAGCTGGAGGTGTACGACGACTCGCTGTTCGTCGTGCTCAAGCCGGTGGTCTACGACGAGTCGTCGGACTCCGTGACGGCGGGCGAACTGATGGTGTTCATCGGGGATTCGTTCGTGGTCACCGTGCGGCACGGCGAGGGCGCCCCGCTCGGCGCCGTGCGCCGGCGGCTGGAGGAGGAGCCGGGGGTGCTGCGGCACGGTCCGACGGCGGTGCTGTACGCGGTCAGCGACGCGGTCGTGGACCACTACATCGACGTGGCGGCCGAACTCCAGGCGGACCTGGAGGAGCTGGAGGCGGACGTCTTCGCCCCCGCGGCCTCCGACACCAAGCACACCGCGGCGCGCATCTACAACTTCAAGCGGCAGGTCATGGAGTTCCGGCGCGCGACGAATCCGCTGACGCAGCCGATGACGCGGCTGGCGGGGCCGGGCGTGCCGTTCGTGCACGACCAGGCGCGGCCGTTCTTCCGGGACGTCGCGGACCACCTGGCCAAGGCCAACGAGTACGTGGAGGGCCTGGACCGGCTGCTGTCGGACGCGCTGGCGGCGCACCTGGCGCAGATGGGCGTGCGGCAGAACGACGACATGCGCAAGATCTCCGCGTGGGCGGCGATGGCGGCGGTGCCGACGATGGTCGCGGGCGTGTACGGCATGAACTTCGCGCACATGCCGGAGCTGGGGCAGTGGTGGGGGTACCCGCTGGCGCTCGGGGTGATGGCCGCGGCGGTGACGGGCCTGTTCCGGCTGTTCAAGCGCCGCGGCTGGCTTTGAGGGCTCGGCGACGGCTCCCCGCGGCGTCAGGCGAACCCGGGAGCCGGCGTGGCCGGCCCGCCCAGGGCGTCGCGCCGCTCCGGCATCGTCAGGCTGACCGCCTTGTGCCACCCGGCGAAGCGCTCGTACGCGTACGCGCCGCGGATGCCCGCGCGCAGGGTCGCGGACTTGGCGGCGGGCCACTTCAGGATCCGGCCCATGTGGTCCATCACCGCGAGGCTCACGTCGCGGTAGATGCCGATCTCGGCGAGGGCGCTCTCGCGCAGCACGCGCTGGATGGTGCGGCCGTGGCCCTCGCGGGCGAGGCGCAGCAGCTCCTCGTGGCAGTACGCGAGGTGGTTGTCCTCGTCGTGGCTGATCATGCGGATGGCACGGCCGACCTCGGGGTGGTCGCCGAAGTACTTCACGAGCATGACCATCTGGTCGGCGGCCCGCTGCTCGGTGACCCGGCTGTGCGAGAGGTAGACGACGATGTCGTGCTCGGTGAGCGGGGTGGCGGCGCGCAGCTTGGCGTGGGCGAGCCCGATGCCGTTCTTCTCCAGGAGCATCGTGTAGTCGGTCTCGGGGGGCACGGGGACGGGAGGCAGGCCGCGCTTCTTGAGGAGCGCGTTGAAGATCCTGCCGTGCTTGTCCTCGTCCGCGCCGTGCCGGGTGATCTTCGGGGCCATGTCCGCCATGGACGGGGGTACGAGCGCGGCGATCCGGGCGTTCTCCCACCCGCCCTGCGACTCGCCGCTGGCCGCGATGGAGCAGAACAGCTGGAAGGAGTCGTCGTTGTCGACGATCTCCTGGAACAGGCTTCGGGCCGAGAGCATCACTGCCACCTCCTACGGGCCCCCTCAGACGAGTGAAATGCCGATGGGGGAGGCGGGCAACAGGTGCGTCGCAGCACTCGGCCGAACGAAGTACGCGGAGGACACGGCGGACACGGCGGACACGGCGGACACGGCGGACACGGCGGATACGGCAGGACATGCCGGGACACCGCGGACCGGGTGGAGGGGGACGCGGTGAGCGGCCGGGCGTAACCCGCGGGGCCCGGCGGGCGTTGTTGGCTGTGTCGGCCGTGGCGGGGAAGACCCCCGAGCCCCCACCACGGCCGCAGACCCCTCCCGCGGGGCCCCCGGACGGGGCTACGCCAGTCCGGCGAGCTCCAGGGCCTCGACACCCGCCCGTACGGCCGCCAGGCGCTCCTCGCGGGTGAAGCCCGCGGGGGCAAGCGTGAGGGTGGTGACCCCGGCCTCGGCGTAGGCCTTCATGCCGTCCGCGATCCGCTCGACCGGGCCGAGCAGGGTGGTGGAGTCGATCAGCTGGTGGGGCACCGCGGCCGCCGCGCCGTTCTTGTCGCCGGACAGGTACTTGTCCTGGATCTCGGCGGCTTCCTTCTCGTAGCCCATGCGCTGGGCTAGCTGGTTGTAGAAGTTCTGCTTGCGGCTGCCCATGCCGCCGACGTACAGCGCGGTGTACGGACGGAACACGTCGGCCAGTGCGTTCACGTCGGCGCCGAGCGCGAGCGGCACGGTCGGGCAGACGTCGAAGCCCTCCATGGTCTTGCCGGCCTTCTCGCGGCCCGCCCGGATGTGGCCGAGCGCCGTCGACTCCAGGTGCTCCGCGGCCGGGAAGATCAGCAGGGCGCCGTCGGCGATCTCGCCGGTCTGCTCCAGGTTCTTGGGGCCGATCGCGGCGATGTAGAGCGGGATGTGCTCGCGCTCGGGGTGCACGGTGAGCTTGAGCGGCTTGCCGGGGCCCCCGGGCAGCGGGAGGGTCCAGTGCTCGCCCTCGTAGCTCAGCCGCTCGCGGGTCATGGCCTTGCGGACGATCTCGACGTACTCGCGCGTGCGGGCCAGCGGCTTGTCGAACTTCACGCCGTACCAGCCCTCGGAGACCTGCGGGCCGGACACGCCGAGGCCGAGGCGGAACCGGCCGCCGGTCAGCGAGTCGAGGGTGGCCGCGGTCATCGCGGTCATCGCGGGCTGGCGGGCCGGGATCTGGAGGATCGCCGAGCCGACGTCGATGCGCTCGGTCTGGGCGGCGACCCAGGCGAGCACGGTCGGGGCGTCGGATCCGTAGGCCTCGGCGGCCCAGCAGACGTCGTAGCCGAGGCGGTCGGCCTCCTGGGCGACGGCGAGGTTGTCGGCGTCCATGCCCGCACCCCAGTAACCGAGATTGATGCCGAGCCGCATAGGTCGTCCCCTTACCGGTTTACCGATCAGTAACGTTGGTCTGCGGGGACTGTAGCGCGCCCGGCTCCGATCCGTCAGGGCCCCAGTAGTCTCAGCGCTCATGGAGCAGAGGCATCTCGGCCGGACGGGCCTGCGCGTGTCCCGGATCGCACTCGGCACCCTCACCTGGGGACAGAGCCCCGGCGGCTCGGCCGAGTCCGACGCCGCCGAGCAGTTGAAGGTGTTCTGGGAAGCGGGCGGCACGCTCGTCGACACCGCGGACGTGTACGCGGGCGGCGACGCCGAATACCTCCTCGGCCAGCTCGTCGGCGGGCTCGTACCGCGACGCGACCTGGTCATCGCGACCAAGGCGGGCGGCGTACGGGACCCCGAGCGGCGCTGCGACGGCTCGCGCGGCCACCTGCTGGCCGCGCTCGACGCCTCGCTGGCGCGGCTGGGCACGGACTACGTCGACCTGTGGCAGGTCCACGCCTTCGATCCGTACACCCCGCTGGAGGAGACCCTCCAGGCCCTGGACCTGGCCGTGAGCAGCGGGCGGGCCCGGTACGCGGGCGTGGCGGGCTTCTCCGGCTGGCAGCTGGCGAAGGCGGCGACCTGGCAGCTGGCCGCTCCGGGCGTGCGGACCCGGCTGGCCAGTACGCAGATGGAGTACTCGCTCCTCCAGCGCGGCGTGGAGCGGGAGGTGCTGCCGGCCGCACTCGACCTGGGCGTCGGCCTGCTGCCCGCCTCTCCGCTGGGCCGCGGGGTGCTGACGGGCAAGTACCGGGACGGCACCCCGGCGGACTCGCGGGGCGCCTCGGAGGTGCTCGCGGGCTTCGTGGCGCCGTACCTCGACGAGGCGGCGAGCCGGATCGTGGACGCGGTCGCGACGGCGGCGCACGGTCTGGCCGTGACCCCGCTGCAGGTCGCGCTGGCGTGGATCCGGGACCGGCCCGGTGTCACCGCGCCGGTCGTCGGCGCGCGGACCGCGGCGCAGCTCGCGTCGGCCCTGTCAGTGGAGGCGCTTAGTCTTCCCGAGGAGATCTGCCAGGCGCTGGACGACGTTTCGGCGCCCGTGCACCGCTACCCCGATCAGGACTGGAGCACGTTGTGAGTACCGAGCGCGCCGATCGCGCCGAAGGCGCGGAGAGCGGCCCCGGAGACGGGGCCGACGCCGCCGTGGGTGCCGGAGAAGCAGGCGCCGCGGAGGCCGCGGAGGCGGCGGCGGTCTCGGACGTCCCGCAGGAGCCGGAGGGCGCGCAGGAGCCGGAGGCTGGCGGGGACGGGGAAGCCGGCGCCGGCGCGGCGGCCCAGGACTCGGCGCCGGCGGAGGCGGCCGCGCCCGCCCTGAGCGAGGCCGAGGCCGAGCTCGCCGCGCAGAAGGTGGAGCGGGAGCGGATCGAGCGGCGCAAGGCGGAGCGCGAGGCTCCGATCGAAGCGGGGGCGAAGCTCAGCGGCACGGCCGCCGATCTGCTGGCGGCCGTACGGGCCGTGGAGAGCGGGCAGCGTCCCCAGACCCCGCCCCCCGTCCGGTCCTTCGACGGCCGCGGCGAGCAGGCACCGCGCCGGGCCCCCGCGCCCGCCGCTCCCCCGCCGCGCCCGGCCCCGGTCACCCCGGCGACCCCCGCGCCCGCCGCCCCGCCCCGGGATCTGGTCGAGGCCGTACGGACGGTGCTGGCGGTCGGCGGCGCACCCGCCGCACTCGCCGCAGCGGCGGCCGCGACCCTCGGCGACGGCGCGGCCGAGGTTCTGCGGCACGACCCGTGGCGGCTGCTGGAGCTGCCCGGGGTCAAGCCGGCGCAGGCCGACCAGTTCGCGCGCGCCCTGCTGGGCCCGGAGTGCGGACCCGCCGACGAGCGCCGGTCCGTGGCCCTGGTCGGCTGGCTGTTGGCGCAGGCCGCGCTCAAGGGCCACACGGCACTGGAAGCGCCCGTGCTGACCGGCGCGCTGGGCCGGTACGGCGTCCCGGACGCGGACCGGGCACTGGAGGAGGCCATCACGGACGGCGCGGTGCTCGTCTTCCAGGAGGCCCTGGACGAGCCCGCCGCCGCCCCCGCGAGCGCCGGAGAAGACGCGGAGGCCGAGCAGCCCGTGCGGCTGCTCGTAGGGCTGGAGGGCCACGCCCTGGCCGAGGAGAGCCTCGCGGACGGCCTGGCCCGGCTGATCAACACCTTCGGCAAGGAAGGCCCCCCGGCTGATGGCGGGGACGGCGAGTCCCGCTGGGAGGGCGCCGCGACCGCCGCGGCCGGACCCTCGGCCGCGGAGCTGATCCGCGCGGCCGCGGGCCACGGCCTGGTGACCCACACCGGCGGAGAGGCGGCCCGCGCGGAGCCGCTGGCCCTGGTCGCGGCAGCGCACGCGCTGGGGCTGCGCGCCTGTGCGGCGGCGCACTCCCCCGACGGCCGGGACCGCGCCGCCGCGGCGCTGCCCGACGGGGCCGCCGTGACGGTGGCCGAACTGCTGTCCGGCGCCCGGGGGCCGGGGCGCGACGCCGACGGGGCCCTCGCGCTCGACCTGCTGGTGGTGCTGGACGCCCCGCAGCTCGACGTGGACACCGCCGCCGCGCTCGTGGAGTCGGTCGCCGACGGCGCCCGGCTGGTACTCAGCGGAGACCCGGGCGGTCTCGGATCGGCCGGACCGGGACGGGTGTTCGCCGATCTGCTAGCCGCCCGCGCCTGCCCGCAGATCGCCTCCCGCACCCCGGACCCGGGGCCGCTCGGCGAGCTCGTCTCCGGAATCGGCATCGGGGAGCTGGCGCAGGTCGACGCCCCCGGCAAGGAGGTCGTGATCGTTCCGGTGCGGGACGCCGGGGAGGCCGTGCACCGCACGGTGCAGCTCGTCGCCGACTCCGTGCCGCGGGCTTTCGGCATCGAGCCCCGCCACACCCTGGTGATCACCCCGGGCCACGGCGGATCGGCGGGCACCCGCGCGCTGAACACCGCGCTGAAGGAGCGCCTGAACCCCGGCCCCGGCCGGTTCGGCGGCTTCGACCCCGAGGACCGGATCGTATACGTGCCCTCGCCCGGCCGCGCCCTGCCCGGCCGGGTGCTGTCCGCCGACGCGGCCGGACTGCACCTGGAGTGCGCCGGCGAGCGGATCGTCGTACCGAAGGAACACGTGGAGTCGGCCGTCCGGCACGGCTGGGCCGTGACGGCACACCAGGCCGTGGCCACCCGCTGGCCGGCCGTGGTGGCGGTGCTGCCCGGGGACGCGGCGGACGCGCTGTCGCGGGACTGGGTGTACACGGCGTTCGGGCGGGCCGAGCGGCACCTGTCGGTGGTGCACGGCGTGGACCAGGCGCTGCCGCGCGCGGTGGCCGAGGTCCCGGCCCGGCCCCGGACGACCCGGCTCACGGCGCTGCTGCGGGCCCTGGTGGCCGCTGCGGGCACGGAGAGCGCCGTCTGAGACCCCGCCCGCGGGCGGACCCGCGGGCATGAGGACGCCCGGGTGCCCCTGCGGTCGGCAGGGGCACCCGGGCGTTCGGGCAGCAGGTGCGGACGGTCGGGGCGCGTGCGGGGGCTACGGGCGCGGGGACTCGAGGGGCTCCAGGTCCGTGTCGTCGGCGTCGGCGCCGGCGTCGTCCTCGTACTCCTCGTCGGCGTCGGCGTCCTCGTCGAAGACCGAGCTGAAGTCGAACCGGTGCAGGACGTGCTCGGGGTCAGCCTGGTCGAAGGGCGTGTTGAGCCACTCGCCGGGCTCGGAGGCCTCCTCACCGGCCGCGACCCAGAGGGTCGAGTCTCCCTCTTCGAGCCCGAAGTCCTTGTGGCGGGAGGCGATTTCGTCCGGCTCGTACTCGCCGAACAGCACCCCGAGCGCGCCCGCGGTGCCGGAGGCGTCCGCGGGATCGAGATCGCGGTCGAGCGCGGAGACACGTTCCGCCTGTGCGATGAGCCGCTGGGGCTCGGCCACGACGTAGTCGCGGCGGATCAGCACGCTGAAGGCGGTCGGCTCGGCGGGCCCGGCGTAGGGCACCGCGTCCTCGGTGGCCGGGATCTCGAAGGGCGTGACCTCGTCGTAGCGCTCGTAGAGCAGTTCGTCGTACTCCTCGGCGGCCGCGGCCAGTTCGTTGAACGCGGCATAGACGGCCGGGTCGTCGTCCCCGGTCCGGCGCTCGACCGCCGCCAGGTGACGGTCCAGCGCGATCTTGACCGCCTCGGCGGCGGCGCGTACCTCGGCAGCGGTGGGCTGAGCAGCATCAGACATAGTGCAGACGCTATCCGTACCGGGTCACTGCGCGCACAATAGATGCGATGCCGGAATACGAATTTGTCGACGTGTACGTGCCCCGCGGTACCAGCCGCAAGGAGGCCACCCGTCTGCTGACCGACCACGCCGAGTACGGAAACTGGGAGTTGGACCGGCTCTCGCTGCGCCGCGACGGCAGCCGTCGCGTACGCCTGCGCCGCCGGATCATCCGCCAGCAGCGGGCCACGTGGTGAGGGGCCGGTCCCCGCGCCGGGTGCGCGGGGACCGGCCCCTCACGGCCTCCGCGGCCGCGGTCCGGGCCGGCCGTCAGGCGGCGGCGCGGGCCCTGCGGTAGAGCACGGCCCCGGCCAGCAGCATTCCGGCGCCGATGGGCAGGACCACGCCGAGCGCGCCGTCCGCGCCGGTGTGGGCGAGCGCGGAGCCCTGGACGTGCACGTCACCGCTGCCCTTGGCGCTCGCGTTGGCGGAGTCGCGGTGCGCGACCTTGCCGGTACCGGACGTGTCCGGGTTGCCGGGCTTGCCGGGCTCACCCGGCTTGGCCGGGTTGCCGGGGTTCCCCGGAGTGTTGGGCCGACCCGGCTCACCGGGCTTGCCGGGCTCACCCGGCTTGGCGGGCTCACCCGGCTTGGCGGGCTTGCCGGGCTTCCCCGGCTTGCCGTGGCCGTCGTTCGCGCACTGGTTGCCGGCGGCCGGGTTCAGCAGGCCGACGACCGAGACGGTGTTCCCGCAGGCATTGACCGGGACGTGGACCGGAGCCTGGACGGTGTTCCCCGAGCCGACGCCCGGAGAGCCGTGCGCGCCGCCCTTCGCCTGGGCTCCGCCATGGCCGTGGCCCTTGCCGGTGTTCGCGCACTGATTGCCGGCGGCCGGGTTCAGCAGCCCGATGACCGACACGGTGTTCCCGCAGGCATTGACCGGAATGTGGACCGGAGCCTGGACGGTGTTCCCCGAGAGCACTCCCGGCGAGTCCGACGTGCCGCCCGCGGCGCCTGCGTCCGCCTGTGCGTATCCCCCTCCGAGAGCGAGGACACCCCCTGCGGCCGCCACGGTGATCAGCGTCTTCCTGGTGACCTGTCGCATGTGCTCGTATACCCCCTGCTGCGTTGCTCGTGCATGCCGGCGCACGTGCTCCCCTGCTCGCACGCCGTAGAAAGCCCCGGAGCCCCGGGGGGGGGGGGGGGGGGGGGTCGGGGGGGGGGGGGGGGGGGGACGGGGGGGGGGGGGGGGGGGGGGTGGGTGGGGGGGGGGGGAGGGGGGGGGGGGAGGGAGGGGGGCGTGTAGTTGGCGGTTGTGTCTCCGTGCTTGTGTTAGGCGGTGTGGGCCTCTCCACCCT